>CALVQL010000007.1 GCA_944358235.1 uncultured Bacilli bacterium | reverse complement strand
AAAACTCCGGTTAAAGCTAGAATATCTTTTACTTCATCTAAATCTTCATAATCATCCAAATCGATGCGACATAAGAATTCGGTTGTCAAACGACAGAGATTATAAAGACATTGAGCTTCTAATTTTTTACTTTCTTGTTCTGTATATATCGTCGATTTTCCTTCGAGATCGATAATATGTGGTTTTAACGATGGTAATTCGACTAACACATGAGAGTGGCCAACTTTTTCCATCATGCCATCTTCATTAATATATATCGATGTTGAAAAAGGACTATTATCGAGATCGACATGATAAATGTAATTTTTCAACAATTCATCTACTTGTTTTAACAATGTTAAAAATATTTTCTTGCGTTGTTTGAGAGGTAGTCCCGTCAACTTATGAATTTGAACACCCTTAGAACGTTTTAATATACAACCAGCTACGCGATTATTAATATATACGACATTCTGTGGTAAATTTGTCATTGTAACATTTTGTTGACGATCCATCGCACGAAATATCGCTTCGTTACTACTTATCTTTACAGCATCACCGTCGAATGTGTAATAATTGATTATTTCATTATGCTTTGCTGGTTTATAAGAGTTACGATCGAATATTTTTACATCGTCGATATCCGATAATGTGGCTTGCATCTTTTTTAACTTACGGAAATTAGTATGATAAATCTTAATAAGATAATCTTTATTTAGTCGATAAACAGTACCATCTGTTCCATGTCCTATTTCTTTCTTCTGTAATTTTTCTAAATCAGAAAATTGTAAATA
This sequence comes from uncultured Bacilli bacterium, assembly GCA_944358235.1. Taxonomy (GTDB): domain Bacteria; phylum Bacillota_I; class Bacilli_A; order RF39; family UBA660; genus CAG-582. The sequence goes on along the minus strand of CALVQL010000007.1, from coordinate 25,734 downwards.
TAGTGGATACGTCCTTTTCATCATTATTTCCCCCTTTTTATTAGGGCATATTATAGCAAAAAAGCCCTATAAAGTCAAAAATTTGACTTTATAAAATGGAAAGTGATATATTAGATGCGTTATTGAGAGGGAGCAAAATGAAATTAAAGCATATTGAAGATGCGCTGAGGATACTGTTTGATCAGAATTGTGAAGAAAAAGCGCTGATGATTGCCAGAAAAAAAGATTTAGAGAAACTTTTATTATCTAAAGAGCAAGAAGCAAAGAATAGTACTACTGCAAATGATAAATATATATATTTAGCTGAGACTTTTTCTAAGCCACTACATAGAGTTCGTCTTTTTTTGCCGTTCTTTGAAGTGTTGAGTTTAATTGCCATAATTATTATATTAGCAACTAATCCTATGGGTTATATTGCCAGTATGGTACTTGTATTACTAGGATCAATTATGCTTATTGATATGGCAGATAATATCAATGTTAATTATCGAAATATCTGCGACTATAACTCATCAAAAGGTATAATTGCTAAAGCAGGTGAAGTTATTAAAGCATTATCGTTAAATAGGAGTGTGATTGCTGAAAAGCTCGCTGAAAATAATAGTTTGAAGCTTTTACTCGATGGCGAAATTGACGATATTCGTTCCCAGATAAGTATCTTACAAAATTCCATTTCGGATATTGATAATGAACAATCTTTCATTGAAGGTAATCTCTTAGGTCTCGAATGTTTATCTACTAAATATCAATTTAAAGATCTCAGTGAAGATAATAGTGTAGTAAAATATGTCAATCGAAAGTTAGCGCTAAAACCAGAACATTCTAAATAGTTGCCGTTACTTTACGTCAAGTAACTGTCGTTGAAATATATAGACACATATGTTATAATTCAAGCATACACTATGGAAAATGAGGTTTAATATGATTTTTAAATATAAACGAGAGCTTTCAATTGTTGGCTTAGTATTCTGTCTAAGTTTAGCAGTATTTGCTTTCATTAAGATACAATTCTTTAAAGATAAAAACATTGGCGAACCGATTGACAATGTAATTGCTTATTATAGTGATTCGGATAAGCCGTATACACCAAATGTCGTAGCAACTACGAAACCAGTTACGACGACGACTCTTATGCCAGTTGCAATAACTCCGGAAGAGGAAGATGAATTACTTCAAGAACCGGCAATTGTCGATGAAAGTGAATATCCTTATGCGGTAGCTCCGACATTTGAAGATGATGGGTCGATTATTTATGATGGACTTACTTTAACGGAACTTACAGATAAGTTGAATAAATCGTTGGGCTCTTATATGACGAATACGGGATATTTCTTTGCCGAATTTACTAAAGATACAGGTATCGATCCTTACTTAAGTGTTGCTATCGTATTATTGGAAACAGGTTGTAAATGGCAATGTTCTTCGCTTACTGTTAATTGCAATAATATTGGTGGACTTAAAGGTGGCGAAAGTTGTAACGGTGGATCATATAGTAAATACGATTCTCTAGAAGAAGGCATAGATAGTTACTTGAATATTATCTATAACAATTATTATCTAAAGGGAATGACTACTGCCGAGACAATGGCAAGCACTTATGCTGCTAGTTCGACTTGGGCAAGTAAAGTCAATGCCTATATTGACGAAATTAAGGCCAAGTAGACGCCTTTTTTTCATTTGAATGTTTAAATTTTAAAAAATTATGCTATACTTACCATAGTAGGTGATAATATGAAAAGTGGGTTAATCGATCCGCAAGGAAATATGCATGTAATAGATTTTTATGAGATTCAGGGTTTGTGTTCAGTTATGGTTAATAAAGCTATAAACGAATCGGAAATGGTGCGTCGTGATTATGAAACGAACTTCAAAAATAAAATGACACGTTTTTCACCAGAGTTTGAATATTGTATAAATCGTTTGGGGTGGATGTTGTATGATCCATTCTGTCTAGGAAATGACGAAGTTTTGTTTTCTAACGGAAAAAGATCTTTTGTTGCTTCTTTGGATTATATAAGTAAGCCAGGTTTTAACCGTTATGCTATCGATAATGACAAAGCTGGTTTTCCTATTCTGACTGATGAAACTGTTGGATATGATAAGGATTTGAAGGATGCCTCAAAGTATACGACGGGAATTGTCGACTTAGAAGGGTATGTTTCTGCTGATTTCGTTCCAAGTCTTGAGAGTTTAGCGGAAATAGAATTAATGCAAGCGATGCTTAAAGATCAAGTTACTTATGATAAGTATTTGGAAGCGAAAAAAGAAGGCAAGAAGCCGTTAGAATTTTTGATTGGTCAACGCGACTGTATTGCGATATCTAAAAATGCATCTGGAAAATTTGTCCTCAGTTATGCTGAAGAAAATGTTGGTAAAGTCGCCGATTTTATCAAGGACTTAGAAGCGGCTGATTTAGTTGCTGATTACGATGTCGTTCAGGCTAAGTCGAATAAGATGATTGCATAAAAAAACACATGAATATGTGTTTTTTTTTATAAGATATCATCATCGTATCCGATGACCTCTTTTGTGACATAAACGGGACGATCTTTTGCTTCGATATATGATTTAGCAATATATTCACCGATTATCCCTAAGACGAGCAATTGAATTCCGCCAAGTAGTAAAACTACACACATGATTGAAGCGTATCCCGGAATGTCTTTGCCAAAGATGATGGTTTCGAGTAATATCTCGATGATATATATGAATGCAATTAAGGAGATTATACTTCCTATAATGGTTGCTAATTTAAGTGGCTTTGTCGAAAAACTGACGATACCATCTAGAGCGTAAGATAATTGTTTGCGGAACTTGAATTTTGATTCTCCCGAATAGCGCTCATCGATTTCATATGACATATAATAAGTATTGAAGCCGACCCAAGCGAATAATCCCTTGGAAAAACGATTCTTTTCGCCGATTTTTACGAGGGCTTTGACTACATTTTTCTTAAATAGACGAAAATCACTAGCTCCAGCTACGAACTTCTGTTCAGAAAGACGATTTAAGATCTTATAAAATATTCGTTTTAAGAAGCGCTTGGAACCTTTTTCGTTTTCGTAGTTGTTGACCATCGCGATTTGATCGTATTCGGGATGCTTTTCGATATATTCGAGCATCTCGATGATATATTTGGGATTTTGTTGCATGTCCGCATCGATTACGACCGTGTATTCGGCATTCGAAACACTCATACCGGCATATATCGCTGCATCTTTTCCGAAATTGCGTGAAAAACTCAAGACACGCACGTGACGCTTATCCTTATTATATATATCCTTTAATTTGGCGAGTGTATGATCTGTCGAACCATCGTCGACGAAAATCAAAGTATATTTGATGTCTTTTAAGACCTTTGTCAATTCTTTGTGAATAATCTCGATATTTCCGTCCTCGTTATAAGAGGGAATAATTACATCTAACTTCATAGTTGCACCTCGATTATAATTATAGCATACTAAATAAGGAAAGTGCGATATTTCTTGAAAAAATGCATAAAAACGCTTGCAATTAATAATATTGTAATGTATAATTATTTCTAGTTTAACTGGCTGTGATGTGCAAGGTTGCTGACACGCTAGGAAGAGTTGCTACGAAAAAGCGTATCAGGTTAATTTGTTACGGAGCTATGTTTATACAAGATATAGACGAAGGGAGGACATGTAAATGTCAAAAATCAGAATAAGATTAAAAGCTTATGATCACAGAATTCTCGAAACTGCTGTCGTAAGAATTATCGAAACTGTAAAGAGAACGGGTGGAAATATCAGTGGTCCAGTTCCACTACCTACAGAAGTTCAAAAGTTTACAGTATTACGTGCTGTTCACAAAGACAAAGATTCTCGTGAACAATTCGAGATGCGTACACATAAGAGATTGATCGATATTAAGGATCCTAGTAAAGAGACGATGGATGCTCTTGCTCATTTGGATTTGCCAAGTGGCGTAGAAATCGACATAAAGACAATTTAAAAAAATAAACGGAGGAAAAGAAAATGGAAATGAAAGGAATCTTAGGACGTAAAATCGGGATGACCGAAAAATTTACGAAAGATGGAAAAGTAATTCCTGTCACAGTTGTCGAAGTTGAACCTAATGTTATAACACAAATTAAAACAGTTGCAACTGATGGTTATAACGCAATTCAATTAGCTGTATGTGACAAGAAGGTAAAAAATGCTACTAAGGCCGAAATTGGACATGCCAAAAAGGCTGGTATCTCTCCTAAGCGCTTCTTAAAAGAGATTAGAGTTGACAATGTTGAAGATTATACTCTTGGAAGTACTTTGGCTGCTGATATTTTCACAGCTGGGGAGAAAGTTGATGTAACTGGTACTTCAAAAGGAAAAGGATATCAAGGTGTAATCAAACGCCATGGTCAATCTCGTGGACCAGAAACTCATGGTTCTAGATATCATAGAAGACCAGGATCAATGGGAACGATGAGACCGATGCGAGTTATGAAAGGAAAGAAACTTGCCGGTCATATGGGTAACGAAACAGTTACTATTCAAAATCTTGAAATTATCGAAGTATGTGTTGAAGATAATTACATTTTAGTAAGTGGAAACATTCCAGGACCGAAACAATCATTAGTTTTAATCAAATCAGCTATCAAGGGTGGTAAAGTTGAACCTAAAGACATTATCATCAATGAGCCAGTAATCGATTCTGTAGAAGAACCTGTTTCTGAGGAAACTGTTGAGACTACAGAAACTGCTAATGAAGTCGAGGAAACTACTGAAGCGTAACCTTCGGTTGAAAGGAGATTAAATTATGGCAAAAATAGATGTTATAGACCTTAATGGTAAAAAAGTTAATGATTTGACAATTAATGATAATATATGGAATGTTGAACAAAACAACATCGTCTTAAAGAAAGCAATCAGATTGCAAATGGATTCTTTAAGACAAGGAACTGCTGATACTAAAGGACGTAGCGAAGTTTCTGGTGGTGGAAGAAAACCTTACAGACAAAAAGGAACTGGTAATGCTCGTCAAGGAAGTATTCGTGCACCACACTATAGAGGTGGTGGAGTAGTATTCGGACCTACACCTAGAAGTTATTCATTTAAGATGAATCGTAAGGAAAGAAGACTAGCTCTAAAAACTGCCCTATCTGCAAAATTAGAGGAAAAGAAGTTGATGGTTATCGATTCTTTAGAGCTTACATCTACTAAGACTAAAGATGCAATTGCTATGCTTGAAACTTTAAAATTAGAAGGCAAAGTATTGTTTATCAGTTCACACGATGCTGAAAGACTTTATTTAGCAACTCGTAATCTTCCAAATGTTGCAGTAATCATGGCAGATGAGATAAACGTTTATGATATCGTCAATGCAGATTATGTTGTCTGTGACGAAGATACAGTCAAATATATTGAGGAGGCGCTTAAATAATGAAAGATTTAATTGTTGGACCAGTTATTACTGAAAAATCAGCCTCTTTATCTAGTGACGGTAAGACTTATGTCTTCGCAGTTGCTAAGAGTGCTAATAAGATTCAGATTAAAGATGCTATTGAAAGCGCATTCAATGTCCGTGTTTCAAATGTAAGAACTCTTAATACAAAAGCTAAAGATAAAAGAGTTGGAAGATATACAGGAAAGACTAAGACTTATAAGAAAGCTATCGTTACTTTAGCTGACGGTTATGCTATAGAGATATAGTGGGAGGCGAAAATAATGGGTATAAGAAAATATAAACCAACGACTAATGGTCGTCGTGGAATGTCAACTTTGACTAACGAAGAGATCACGACGTCTACTCCAGAAAAATCCTTATTACGTTCGGTTTCTAAAACTGGTGGACGCAATAATCAAGGACGTATGACCGTAAGACATATCGGTGGTGGAGCTAAGAGAAAATATCGTGTTATCGATTTTAAGAGAAATAAATTTGGTGTTACTGGTAAAGTAAGTACTATCGAATACGATCCGAATCGTAACGCTAATATCGCACTTATCACTTATCGTGATGGTGAAAAAAGATATATTATCGCTCCAAAAGATTTGAAAGTCGGCATGATCGTTGAAGCTGGCGTCGCTTGCGATATTAAAGTTGGAAATGCAATGCAACTTCAAAATATCCCAGTAGGTACATTAATTCATAACATCGAATTAAAACCTGGTAAGGGAGCTGAGATCGCTCGTTCAGCAGGACAAAGTGCTCAAATCTTAGGACGTGATGGTAAATATGTTATCTTACGTTTACAAAGCGGTGAGACGAGAAAAGTTCTTGGAACTTGTATGGCAACTATCGGAGTTGTCGGAAATGAAGACTTCGAATTAGTAAATTTAGGTAAAGCTGGACGCAAACGTCATTTGGGTATCCGTCCTACCAACCGTGGTTCTGTCATGAACCCTAATGATCACCCACATGGTGGTGGTGAAGGTAGAACGCCAATTGGTCGCAAAGGACCTGTTACTCCATGGGGTAAACCAGCTCTTGGATATAAAACTCGTAAAGGAAAGAAAGCTTCTGACAAATTGATTGTCAGCAAGAAGAAATAGGTGATTTTATGGCAAGAAGTTTAAAAAAAGGCCCTTATGTTGAAGAGAGCCTAATGAAAAAGATAAGAAAGTTAAATGAAGCAAACCGCAAGGAAGTTATCAAGACTTGGTCTCGTCGTTCTACAATCTTCCCAGAGTTTGTTGGACACACGATTGCGGTTCATAACGGAAAAGATTTTATTCCGGTATATATAACTGAAGATATGGTCGACCATAAGCTTGGCGAATTTGCATTAACTCGTAAAGCTGGCGGACATGCCGGACAAAAGTAGGAGGTTATTAGATGGAAGCATATGCAATACACAAAAGTGCTATGGTAGCTCCTCGTAAGTGCCGTATGACGATGGACTTGATTAGAGGCAAAAAAGCTACACAGGCTATTGGAATTTTAAAGAACACAAATACTAAATCTAGTAGACTTATCCTAAAAGTTTTGGAGTCTGCAATGGCTAACGCTACTAATAATTATGGTATGAAAGTTGAAGATTTAGTTATATCTGAATGCTTTGTCAATCCAGGACCTGTATATAAACGTGTTAAGATCGGTTCTAGAACAAAAGTTGACAGAAGAGATAAAAGGACAAGTCATATAACTGTTAAAGTTAGTGACGGTAAGGAGGCTTAATTATGGGACAAAAAGTAGACCCTAGAGGATTAAGACTTGGCATCAATAAAGATTGGCAATCTAAATGGTATGCTGAAAAAGATAAATACGTTAGTGATTTGAATAATGATATTAAAATCCGTGAATTTCTTTTTAAGGAACTAAAGGATGCTGCTATATCAGAAGTTGTAATTGAACGTAAGAAGGATCGTGTTGAAGTAAAGATTTCAACTGCAAAACCTGGTGTTGTAATCGGACGTGGTGGCGAGGATATCGAAAAATTGCGTGCTAAGATCAAAGCAGTTTGCAACGAAGATGTCTATGTAACTATTAACGAAGTTAAGAACCCAGATTTGAATGCTCAACTAGTTGCAGCATCAATTGCTAAGCAAATTGAAAATAGAGCAAACTTCCGTAACGTTCAAAAGAAAGCTATTAAGAACACGATGAAAGCCGGAGCTAAAGGAATCAAAACTTCAGTTTCTGGACGTTTAGGTGGTGCTGAAATGGCTCGTACTGAAGGATATTCTGAAGGAACTGTTCCATTACAAACACTTCGTGCTGATGTCGATTACGCTACAGCAGAAGCGAGCACAACTTATGGTAAGATCGGTGTTAAAGTTTGGATTTATAAGGGCGAGATTTTGAATAAGAAGTCTCGTAAAGAGGGAGGTAATGTCGATGTTAATGCCAAAAAGAACTAAATATCGCAAACCTCATAGAATTTCTTATGAAGGACATGCTAAAGGAAATACAGAACTACATTTCGGAGAGTATGGACTTCAAGCTAAGGAAGGTGGCTATATCAACGCTCGTCAAATCGAGGCTGCCCGTATCGCCATGACTCGTTATATGAAACGTGGTGGACAAGTTTGGATTAACATCTTCCCACATTTAGCAAGAACGATGAAACCTTTAGAAACTCGTCAAGGTAAAGGTAAAGGTGACGTTAAGGAATGGGTTGCAGTAGTTAAAGAAGGCAAGATTATGTTCGAAGTAGGCGGCGTTAGCGAAGAAATCGCTCGTGAAGCTCTACGTCTTGCTTCTCATAAATTAAGTGTTAAAACTCGTTTTGTAAAGAGAGAAGAAAGTGGTGAAGCTAATGAAGACTAGTGAAATTAGAAATATGTCCACTGAAGAAATCAACAAGAAAATCGAAGAGTTGAAAAGTGAGTTGTTCGATCTTCGCATGAAACAAGCAACGGCTTCTATGGAAAAATCTCATAGAATCAACGCTGCTAGAAAAGATATTGCGAGATTAAAGACAGTCTTAAATGAGAAAAAAGGAGGAAATGAATAATGAGCGAAACTAAAAGAACTGAATTGGTTGGAAGAGTAGTCAGTGCTGCTAACGATAAAACTATTACTGTTTTAGTTGAGACTTATCGTAAAGATCCTCTTTATCATAAAAGAGTTAAGTCTTCGAAAAAATATACGGCTCACGACGAAAAAAATATTGCGAAAGTTGGAGATACAGTTAGATTACGTTCTACAAGACCTCTATCTAAAACGAAAAGATATGAGCTTGTTGAGGTAGTAATCGAAGCTGTTGAGATCTAAGGAGGGTTATTATGGTACAACAAGAAACTAGATTAAAAGTTGCCGATAACTCTGGAGCTCGTGAACTACTAGTAATCAGAGTACTTGGTGGAAGTAAAGTTAAATATGGAAATATTGGAGATATCGTTATTGGAACAGTAAAAAAAGCTATTCCAAATTCCAATATTAAAAAAGGAAAAGTTGTCAAAGCAGTTATCGTCAGAAGTGTTGAAGGTGTTAGAAGAGCAGATGGTTCTCATATCAAATTTGCCGATAATGCATGTGTTTTAATTAGAGATGATAAGAGTCCAATCGGAACTCGTGTTCTTGGCCCAGTTGCTAGAGAGCTTCGTGATAAGGATTTCATGAAGATCGTATCTTTAGCTAATGAGGTTCTATAGGAGGATATCTATGAAAGTTAAAGTTGGAGATAAAGTAAAAATTCTTGCTGGAAAAGATAAAGGCAAAGAAGGAACTGTAACAGTTACTTTGAAGAAAAAAGACAAAGTAGTTGTCAGTGGAATTAATATCGTAAAAAAACACATGAAACCAAATGCTAATAATGAAACTGGTGGAATTGTGAGTGTTGAAGCTCCAATCCATGTATCTAACGTCAAAGTTATTGATGATGATAAAAAAACCAAAAAAGATGATAAAAAAGAAAAAAAGACAGCTAAAAAAGAAGTAGGTGAAGATAATGAATAGTTTAAGAGAAAAATATGAAAATGTTATCAAAAATGAAATGATGACTAAGTTTAACTATTCTTCAGTAATGGAAGTGCCTAAATTAGATAAGATCGTTATCAATATCGGTGTTGGCGAGGGTAGCCACGATTCAAAATATATCGAAGCTGCAGCTCGTGATTTGGCAGCAATTACTGGTCAGAAACCTGTTATTACAAAAGCTCGTAAATCTATCGCTGGTTTTAAACTACGTGAAGGTCAGAGCATCGGTACTAAAGTAACCCTAAGAGGCGAAAATATGTACAATTTTATGGAAAAACTTATTCGTATAGCTTTACCACGTGTTCGTGATTTTAGAGGAATAAGTCCAAAGTCATTCGATGGATTTGGAAATTACACTTTAGGTATTAAGGAACAATTGATATTCCCAGAAGTAGAATATGATAATGTATTAAAAATAAGAGGAATGGATATCGTTTTTGTTACAACAGCAAAGACGAATGAGGAAGCTTTAGAGTTATTAAAAGCTTTCGGAATGCCATTTAGAAAGTAGGTATTTGTTATGGCTAAGAAGAGTATGGTTGTAAAGGCAAGTCGCCCACAAAAATTTAAAGTTAGAGAATATACACGTTGCCAAAGATGCGGAAGACCTCATGGTGTATTACGTAAATTTGGTTTATGCCGTATTTGTTTTAGAGAATTAGCAAATCAAGGACAAATACCTGGCGTTAAGAAGTCAAGTTGGTAGAAAGGAAGTCAAAAATGGTAGAAGATAGAATAGCTGATATGCTTACGAGAATTCGTAATGCTAATCAAATGAAATATGATAAAGTTGATGTACTCGGTTCTAAGATGACTTGTGAAATTGCAAGAATTCTAAAAGAAGAGGGATATATCAGCGATTACAAATTAACTGAGTCTACTCAAGGAAATATCTTAAGTATAAATTTAAAGTATACTGAAGATAAAAAGCAAAGAGTCATAACTGGACTTAAGAGAATTTCTAAATCTGGTTTAAGAGTCTATGCAAAACATGATGAACTTCCGAAAGTACTTAATGGATTAGGAATTGCTATTATCTCGACTTCTGAAGGAATTATGACTGATAGAGATGCTAGAAAGAAAAAGCTAGGAGGAGAAGTACTCGCTTACATTTGGTAACGAGGAAAATATTGGTTATGAGTAGAATAGGAAATAGAGTTCTTAATATACCTGCTGATGTCAGTTGTGAAGTAAATGATAATTGCATTAAAGTAAAAGGTCCTAAAGGAGAATTATCATTCGTCTTCGATAAGTTAATATCTGTTGTCGTCGAAGATGGAAAAGTAATAACTAAGAGAGCTAACGAGACAAAAAATGCTAAATCTTTACACGGAACGACAAATGCTATTATTTCTAATATGATCGAAGGAGTATCTAAAGGATATTCTAAGGGATTAGAAGCTGTCGGAGTTGGTTATAGATTTAATGTTACTGGTAAGAAAATTTCTGTAAATGCTGGTTACTCAAATCCTATTGAAGTTGAAGTACCAGAAGGACTTAGTGTTGAAGCTGTTTCTAATACAGAAATTACTATTAGTGGTATCGATAAACAGAAAGTAAACGAATTTGCAGCTAATGTTCGTAAGATTCGTGAGCCAGAACCTTATAAAGGTAAAGGTATCCGTTATAAGAACGAATATATAAGACGCAAAGAAGGAAAGAAAGCAGCTAAGTAGGTAGGAGGAGAATAGAATGATTAAGAAAGAATCAAATAATGTTTTAAGAAAAAGAAGACATGATAGAGTTCGCAAAAACGTCAGTGGAACAAGCGAATGTCCTCGTTTAAATGTCTTTAGATCGAATTCTCATGTTTTTGCACAGATCATCGATGATCAAAACGGCACTACCTTAGTTAGTTCTTCAAGTGTAGAGTTAAAACTTAAAAATGGCGGTAATGTCGAAGGTGCTGCATTAGTCGGTGCCGACATCGCAAAGAAAGCTCTAGCTAGCAACATTAAAAAAGTCGTCTTCGATAGAGGCGGATATCAATATCATGGTCGTGTTGCAGCATTAGCAGAAGCCGCACGCGAAAATGGATTGGAATTTTAGGAGGTAGAGTATGGCAAGACAAGAAAGAATGATGGATCCTAAGAAAAAGCTTTTAGACGAAAAAGTTGTTGGCATCAAACGTGTAACTAAGGTTACTAAAGGTGGACGTCGTTTTAGATTCTCGGCAGCAATGGCTGTTGGAGATGGAAAAGGCTTAGTAGGAATTGGAATTGGTAAAGCTAACGAAGTTCCAGAAGCTATTAAGAAAGGTTTACAAGCTGCAAATAAAAACCTAGTTCGTGTATCTTTAGTCGATAATCGTACGATTCCTCATGAGGCAATCGGAAAATGTGGACGTGCTAAAGTTTTAGTAAAACCAGCTCCAAAAGGTACAGGAATTATTGCTGGTGGTGCTGCTCGTGCTGTATTAGAGCTTGCTGGTGTTAAGGATATCGTTGCAAAATCTCTAGGATCGAATACGAAGGTCAATGTAGCAAAAGCAACTTTAGAGGCATTGAAGTCAGTTCGTACAGCTGAACAAATTGCTGAATTACGTGGTAAGAAAGTTGAGGAGTTATAATATGAAACTAGAAAATTTAGTAGAATCTCCAGAGACTAAGAAGAGAAAAATCGTTGGACGTGGACCTGGATCAGGAAGAGGCAAAACTTCAACTCGTGGTGAAAAAGGTCAAAAGGCGAGAAGTGGAGCAAGCATTTCTCCATGGTTCGAAGGTGGACAAACTCCTCTATATAGAAGAGTACCTAAACGCGGATTTAATAATGCTAAATTCCGCAAGGAATATGCTGTAATCAATTTAAGTGATTTGAATCGTTTCAACGATGGAGATGTTATTACTCCTGAATTACTTAAAGAGATGGGGATTGTAAAAAAACAAATGGCAGGAATTAAAGTTCTTGCAAATGGAAAATTAGAAAAGAAGGTTACTGTAAGAGCTCAAAGATTTTCATCTAAAGCTGTTACAAAGATTGAGGAACAAGGCGGAACAGCAGAGGTGATTTAAAATGTTCAAAAGTCTTAAGGGACTTTTTAGTCCGAACAATAAAGATTTGCGAAAAAGAATTTACTTCACCTTGCTCATTTTAGCAGTATTCTCTTTAGGAACGAATATTATCGTTCCGGGAGCCAAAAGCATAACACAAAATTTAGGGTTCTTGGATTTGTTAAACTTGATGAGTGGTGGAAGTTTAAAGACTTTTTCCATATTTGCATTAGGAGTCATGCCATATATTACGGCATCGATTCTCACACAGTTATTGCAAATGGATATTATTCCATATTTTAAAGAATTAAAGGAACAAGGTGCTACTGGTAGACAGAAGATAAATCGTATAAATAGATATTTAGGAATTCTATTTGCATTTATCCAAGGTTATATATATTCTGTAGCTTTCATGGGTGGAACAACCGTTGAAATTTTAAAAACTACGATTATATTAACTGCCGGAACAGCTTTATTGTTATGGCTAGCAGATCAAATTACTAATAAGGGATTAGGTAATGGTGTTTCGTTATTTATCATGGCAGGTATTGTTAATACTTTGCCTTCGACATTTATTACGGCATTTAACGAACTTATCGTTGCCGACACATTTAATCAGGCATTGGGAATTGCATTATTTGTCGCATTCGTCATTGCTTATATATTGATTCTTGTCGGTGTCGTTTATATGCAAATTTCGGAACGTCGTATCCCGATTCAACATAGTACTAGAACGGATAGCTCTTATTCAAAAGAGAAATCTTATATACCTTTGAAACTAAATTCAGCAAGTGTTATGCCAGTAATATTTGCTAGTGCTATTACGAGTATACCATCGCTTATAGCACAATTTATCAATAATTCGGAATTTACAAGTTTTGTCGAAAATTATATAAGTTATACATCTCTAACAGGATATATTCTATATATTGTATTGATATTTGCTTTTGGATATGTCTATACTTTGATGGAACTAAATCCTAAAGAGATGAGTGAAAATCTCGATAAAAATCGTTCTTATATTCCTGGTATTACTCCAGGGGAAAAGACAGCAAGTTATCTAAAGGGAACTATCTCACGTTTGACGGTTGTTGGTAGTATCTTCTTAGTAGTAATTGCTTCAATTCCGATAATTTTCAGTAATATATCGACGTTATCAAGTTCCATAACATTAGGAGGAACAGGATTATTAATTGTCGTTGGTGTTGCTCTTGAAACTTATAAACAACTAGAAAGTAGCATCGTTTCTAGAAGCTACCAAGGAAGTAGAAAGAGAAGACGCAGAAGATGAAAAATATAATCTTTATTGCCCCACCAGCTGCTGGAAAGGGGACGCAAAGCCAGCTTCTCGTTGAAAAGTATGGATATATTCATATTTCGACGGGCGAGTTGCTACGGGATGAGGTTGATAAGAAGACACCATTGGGAATAAAACTCGATGATATGTTAAAAAGTGGGACTTTAGTTAGTGATGAAATAGTTACAGAATTACTAAAAAAAAGACTTACAGAAATATCTATCGATAAAAATTTTATTCTTGATGGATATCCGCGCAATGTTGAACAAGCAAAAATGCTAAGAGAAATTCTAGCAGAATTGAATTTACAACTAGGTGCAGTCATTTATTTGAATATGGATTTAGATACGGCAATGTCACGTGCATTAGGTCGCTTATCTTGTCCTAACTGCCATCGGGGATATAATAAATATGAGGAAGTGTTAAAGCCTAAAAACGAAGGATTATGCGATGTTTGCAATATTCCATTAGTTTCTCGCAGCGATGATAACGAAGAAACTTTTAAAATTCGTTTTGAATCATATTTAGAGAATACCGAACCGTTATTGCAGTATTATAAAGATTTAGATATACTTTATGTAGTAGATAACAGTGGAGAACCACTCGATACTTTAAGACAAATAGAGAGTGTGATTTAATGGTCAATATATATAGTGAAGATGAAATCACAAAGATCAAGGAATCTGGACATATTACCTATATGTGTCATCAGCACTTAAAAGATCTTTTAAAACCGGGAGTTACTACTAAAGAGATCGATGATGAAGCTGGAGCTTTTATTCGTTCGATGGGTGGTGTTCCTAGTTGCTTAGGGTACGAGGGGTTTCCTGCTAATATCTGTATTTCGATAAACGATGAGGTTGTTCATGGAATTGCTTCATCAAGACGTCTCAAGGAAGGCGATATCGTAACATTGGATATATGTACTTTATATAAAGGATACCATTCAGATTCAGCGTGGACATATGCTGTTGGAAAAATAAACAAGGAAAAAGAACATTTGATGCATCATACTGAAAAGGCCTTATATACAGGTCTTAAGGAGATTCGTGCCGGTGTTCCTTTGGGAAATGTCAGTGCCAGAATCCAACAATATGCTGAAAAACATGGATTAGGTGTGGTTCGTGAACTTGCCGGTCATGGTGTTGGACACAACTTACATGAGGATCCCGACGTTTTAAACTATGGAAAATATGGCACAGGATTAGTATTGAAATCCGGTATGGTATTGGCGATTGAACCAATGCTAACTGCTGGAAAGAGATATGTCGAACTCTTAGATGACGATTGGACTATCGTTACCCAAGATGGAAGTCCTAGCGCTCACTATGAGCATACCGTTGTCGTAAGAGAAAATGGTTTTGAAATTCTTACAGGAGAGTGAAAAATGGCTAAAGAGCAAAAAATTGAAGTCGAGGGAAAAGTTATAGATGTTACACATGAAATTTATAAAGTTGAACTCGATAATAAACTTATTGTAACTGCCCGTGTTTCTGGTAAAATACGTATAAATATGATTCGTATTTTAGCAGGTGATAGAGTTACAGTAGAGATGTCACCAACTGATTTAACACATGGGATTATAAAATATAGAAAATAATGGAGGGTTAGTATGAAGGTCAGAGCATCTGTTAAACCAATCTGTGCAAAATGCAGAGTAATCAAAAGAAAAGGAAAAATAAGAATAATTTGTGATAATCCAAAACACAAACAAAGACAAGGCTAGGAGGAAAAGTTAATGGCACGTATTAAAAATATTGAATTACCAAAAGAAAAAGCAACATTCATTGGACTTACTGCTATCTATGGTATTGGTCAAAGCACTGCAAGAAAGATTTGTGCATCTGCTAATGTCGATCCTGAGATTAAAGTTAAAGACTTGACTACTGAGCAAGAAAGTGCACTTAGAAGTGAAGTTGATAAATATATGGTTGAAGGAGATCTTCGTCGTGAAGTTCAAATGAACATCAAGAACAAGATGGAAATCAACTCATATCAAGGTGTAAGACATAAAAAAGGTCTACCTGTTCATGGACAGAGCACTAGAAGTAATGCTCGTACTCGTAAAGGTAGAGGAAAAGTAGTTGCTAATAAGAAAAAAGTCGGTAAGTAGTCGATAGGAGGTTAAGAAAATGGCTTATAATAGACGTAAAAGAAAAGTTAAGAAGAATATTCCGGAAGCTGTAGCACATATTTCATCATCATATAATAATACTTTAGTTACGATTGCTGATACTAATGGTAATACTATTAGTTGGGCATCGAGCGGTACTATTGGATATAAAGGATCGAAGAAGAAGACTCCATATGCTGCTGGATTAGCTGCTGAGCAAGCTGGAAAAGCTGCAATGGAAGCAGGAGTTGTTAAA
This sequence comes from uncultured Bacilli bacterium, assembly GCA_944358235.1. Classification (GTDB taxonomy): domain Bacteria; phylum Bacillota_I; class Bacilli_A; order RF39; family UBA660; genus CAG-582. The sequence continues at coordinate 9,694 of CALVQL010000007.1, read as the reverse complement.
GTTTCTGTAATTATTAAAGGCCTTGGTGGTGGTAGAGAAACTGCAATTCGTTCTTTGCAATCTGTTGGATTAGAAATAACTTCTATTACTGATGAAACTCCAATACCACACAATGGTTGCCGTCCACCAAAACGTCCAAGAAACTAATCAAATAATTGAAGAAAAGAGGATTGAAATATGAATTTTGAAAAACCAGAATATAAAATTACCGAATATGTTGAAAGTAAACATTATGGAAAATTTGAACTAGAACCTTTAGAGAGAGGTTTTGGAACAACACTTGGTAATGCATTGAGAAGAGTTATGTTATCTAGTATGCCTGGTAGCGCTGTTACTAGCGTTAAAATTGATGGCGTATTACATGAGTTCCAAAAGATTGATGGTGTTGTCGAAGATGTCATGAATATCATCTTGAATTTGAAAACTCTTGTTGTCAAGAAACATACTGACGAAAAGAAAGTTATGCGTCTATCGGCATCTACAGAAGGTCCTGTGACTGCTGGTGATATCGATCATGATGCAGATATTGAAATAGTAAATCCTGATTTAGTTATTTGCAATTTAGTTAAAGGTGGAAAAATCGATATTGAAATGACTGTTGATAGTGGTCGTGGATATGTCGATGCTAAGGAAAACAAGAAGACGATGGGGGAAACTGTTGGATTAATACCGATTGATTCGATCTATTCTCCTGTTGAAAAAGTCGCTTTTGAAGTTGAAAATGCCCGTGTTGGTCATAATGAAAACTATGATAAGTTGATTATGTATGTATATACTAATGGATCAATTACTCCAGAAGAAGCTATGGCTTTAGCAAGTAGAATTCTTATCGAGCATTTAAATATCATTGCTGATTTGAATCAGATTGCTGATATTACGGGAATTATCGCTGAAAAGAAAGTCGATACGATTACAAAGACTTTGGAAACACCAATCGAAGAGATTGAATTCTCAGTTCGTGCATATAACTGCTTGAAAAGAGCTGGTATTCACACGATGCAAGATTTGATCGATAAACGTGAAGTTGAAGTTACAAAGATTAGAAATTTAGGTAAAAAGTCTTTGAAAGAAGTTATAGATAAAGTTAATGAAATGGGACTAAAGTTCCGCGATTAATAATTGCGTAAGGAGGTTAAAACGTGTACAGAAAATTAGGTAGAGAATCGAGAATCAGAAGAAGTATATTAGCCGGAATTACTAAAGATGTAATTATGAATGAAGCTGTTGTTACTACTGAAGCAAGAGCTAAAGAAGCAAGAAAATTTATCGATAAGATGATTACTTACGGTAAAGATGGATCTTTGGTTGCCAGAAGAAAAGCCCTAGCTTTCTTGCATAATGACAAGGACGTCGTTAACAAAGTATTTAACGAATTAGCTCCACGTTATGCACAAAGACAAGGTGGATATACGAGAATCATAAAATTAACAGAAAGAAAAGGCGATGACGCCTTAACTGTAAGACTCGAGTTAGTTGACTAAACGAGTCTTTTTTTTTATAATTTATGTGTGATAATATGAAAGAATATAATCGAATTGGAATATATATTTTCTTGATAAATATCGCTTTAGCATTATTTATGATTACATCGGAAAGTACGATGTGGCTTAATTATACTATTGCAATTTTATCGACTATCGTTGCAATTGCTTTAAATATTTACTTTTTAATTAAGGCCAATAAAAAAACGATAAATATCGTCTTTTTGGTATTTAACATAATTACTTTAATTGTATTTATCTTCCTTTTGATTAGAGAACTTATCTAAAAAATGTCAGGGAATTATTTTGGTATATGTTCCGTGATTGTGGAGGATTAGTATTAGTTGTAATTACATTATTCATAGGAGTAGGGCGTGGTCTTGCGCCTTTTTTGTTGATAAATTTTTCTTTAACAGTTTTTATCGTCGGGTTTACTTCTTTGATTAAAGGAATGGCTTTATTCGCGATATTGAGCATTCGCAAGCTATAAGATAAGATGTTGGATAAGTTCATAAAATTATCACCTAATAAATTATATGATATTTTGTATAAAAATGTTTAACTTCCGAAATTTTTATGCTATAATGTTATCATAGTGAGATACTAGAAAGAGGGTGTCAACTCTATATGGGGTTAGCAAATAAGAAACATGTGCATAAGCAAGATAATTTGTTCTTGTTTTATCCAATGTATATATGTTTAGGAGTATATTATATATTGCGAATGTTAGCATCTCCTTTCATTTGGTTGTGGAATACTTTATCTAATGCATTATACACGAATGTAAACAAAAATATCGATACAAACAATTTACGTGGAGCTTATATGACAGAAGCGGATAAGATTGCCGCTGAACAACAGAAGAATTCGAACGATATATCACATGCACCATTGAAAAAAGAGATAAAAATAAGTGAGAAGTTGATTCGTGCCCGTGAAGATTTAATTAACTCGATCGATGCATCAGAAGAACAACGTAGTGATCGCCCTGTTACTTATCGCTATGTTGCTTTAAGTCCAGATGGTCGTCAGGTAACTAATACATTCTTGGCTTATTCGAAAATTGAGGTCTATACTTTCCTTGAAAACGAAGGTTATAAGGTATTCAAGATTGAAACTTCACCGATGATCGAACGTTTCTATGGTAATAATGTCTTCTCATCACGCAAGATCAAGACTAAGGATATCGTCTTCTGGTTAACTCAGTTGTCGACATATTTAAAAGCCGGTATACCACTTACCGATGCGATGCGTATTTTGAGTAAGCAAATGGGACGTAATCGTAATATCAAGAGAACTTTTGATTCCGTAGTTTATAACTTGACCTTAGGTGAAAATTTCTCGACTTGCCTTGAAAAACAAGGTGAGGCTTTTCCTCCTTTGTTGATAAATATGATTAAGGCCGCTGAAGCGACTGGCGATCTTGAAGCAACTCTTGATGAAATGGCTGATTATTATTCGGCAATTGAAACAACACGTAAAGAGATGATTAGCGCTCTTACATATCCAACATTGGTACTAGTTTTCTCAATAGCTGTTATCATCTTTATTTTAGTTTATTTGATTCCACAATTCGTATCGATTTATAATACTGCTGGAGTAACTTTAAACCCAATAACATCATTTATAATTGCTGCAAGTAATTTTATGCAAGCCAATCTTTTCTACATCTTTGTCGTTATTGCTATATTTGCTATTGTCATTTATGTCATGTATAAGAATATTAAAGCTTTCCGCTATTTCTTACAGACAATATTCATGAAGTTACCAATAATAGGTAAGATCATTATTTATAAAGAAATGACAGTATTTACCAAAACGTTTGCAAGTTTGCTAAAGAACAATGTCTTTATTACGGATTCAATGGATATTCTTGGACGTGTAACATCTAACGAAATTTATCGTGAAATAATGATTAATACGATTAATTATATCGGTAGAGGTGAAAAGATATCTAGTGCCTTTAAAGATCATTGGGCAATTCCTGAAGTTGCATATTATATGATGGTTACTGGTGAATCGACTGGTGAGCTAGCCGAAATGATGGAAAAAGTATCTGAATATTATGCTGAACAACACAAGATGATTGTCGATTCGATGAAGAGTTTGGTAGAGCCAATTTTAATCATCTTCTTAGCTGTAATCGTCGGTGGAATAATGATTGCTATAATTGTTCCAATGTTTGGTCTATATTCAGAAATTCTCAATAGCTAATTGGAGGTTTAATAGCATGGTTTGGATTCTCTTATATCTATTTATAATTGGATTATTTGTCGGATCTTTTTATAACGTTGTCGCTTTACGATTATGTAAAAATGAATCGATAGTATTTCCGGGGTCCCACTGTGTTAATTGTAACCATAAATTATCCTGGTATGAATTAATACCAGTTTTTTCATATATAGGACTAAGAGGAAGATGTCATCATTGTAAAAAACATATATCGCTACAATATCCACTCATAGAATTATTAACCGGAATCCTATTTGCATTAAGTTTTTATATATTTGGATTTTCCTATAATACTTTGATCTCCATCGTTTTATGCTCTATAGTTATCATAACTTATATAACTGATTCAAAATATATGGTTATTCTCGACGAAGTATTAGTAGTTGGCTCGATACTAATTTTATTAATATACTTGATTTTTGAAGGAATTGTACCTTCTTTATGGCATTTATTTGATGCTTTAATCGTTTTTTTGATAATGGTCTTAGTAAAATTTTTAGGAGATTTTGCTTTTAAACAGGAATCTCTCGGCTGGGGAGATGTCAAATTATCTTTTATTGCGGGGCTTGTGTTAGGAATTAACTTGGGAATCGCTTATATCGTCTTAGGATCATTTCTAGCATTTCCTTATGCCTTATATATTTCTATTAAAAAGAAAGATAGCATCTTACCATTCGGGCCATTTTTAGCGACAAGTTTGCTAATTATATTTTGGAACTATTCTGCTATCAGTAGCTTTTTTATGACTTTATTGGGGGTAGTATAATGAAAAAAATAGTTATATATTTTATCGCTTTTTTCATTATGTCTCATGATGTATTAGCTGAAGGAATGATAAATTCTGTCGATATTAATGTATCGATAGATGAAACGGGAGAGGCCAGTATTACTGAAGTATGGCAAGTTCCAAGACAAGATACACCATATTTTGAAAAAAAGTTTTATGATTCAGAAGGAGCAACTATTTCCAACTATACTGTTACTGGAGATGATACGGAATACACCTTAAGCACTTCTTGGCCGACTGATAATAACAATGTTTATAATTCTTATGAAGAAAATGATATAAAAGCTATTCGTTTTACTAATGATCAAACGGTTTCATCGTACACATTAAATTATACGGTTGATGGCTTTATAACCCAATTTAGTGATACTCAAGGAATTGATTGGTACTTTTTTGTTACTGATTCTTCTACGGAAGTAAATACTTTAAATGTCGTTATAAATGGAACATATTCTTTTAATGAGAGTAATACGGCATTATATGGAATCGGACCCAATATGTCGCTAGAATTTGTCGATGGAGGAATACATCTTTTTGCAAATAGAATAAGTTCTAATTCGACGATAAAATTGATGACGACCTTTACAGATAGTGATTACACTAACTTTGAGGAAAATCAAAATACTTTTGAAAAAGCATATGAACAAGCGATGAATAATTCTTCTTTTATCGATCGCATGCTTCGAGTAGTAACTGATGAGGCGATAAAGATAATTATAATCATCATTGTTATTCTGATAATCGTATTCATCGTTGTTCGTCTTAGTTATAAATTTAAGCAAAAAGATGTGTTTTCCCGTTTAATCATAAGACAAGATTTATCTCATAATAATGTGGAATATTATCAGGACATACCATGTAATCATGACTTGTACTTAATGTCCTTTTTAGCAGGAGCTTTCAAAATACTAAAAAATAGAACCGATATCATCGGTGCTAAGCTGTTAAGCTGGTATTATGCTCATTATATTACTATCGAAATTGATCGTGATAATCCCGTAATTGTGTTGCAAGATAATCTTCGCTTCTCTAAAAAAATCGACATGGATTTATACATGATGCTAAAAGACGCTGCTATAAATAATCGCTTAGATAAAGTAAAGATGCGTCGCTTTGTCAAGAATAATGCAAAAAGAGTTCTTGCGTGGTTTGAAAAATGCTTTGATGATATCGTAAGTATCGAATTATTAAATGGTAATTTAAAAGAAATTAAGAAGATGAAGATGTCATATTATATTATAAATGATAATTTGATTAACGAAGGTTTAAAGCTAAAAGGATTAAAAAAATATCTACTTAATTTTAATCAAGTGCCACGAAATACGCCTCTCGATTTAGAAACTTATAAATATCTTCTTATCAGTTCCAACCTCTTAGGAATTTCTAAGGAAGTAGGAGAGGAAATTTTGCGTAAAAATCCCGATAATAATCTTGCTCAAGAACTTATCACTTTTGAGAACACAAAAGTTATCTATCGCAATATTTATTTCGACGCGATAAATTCTCTTAAATTAAAAAAGTGATCAATTCTCACTTAATATATCTTTAATTTGCATATAACTATTGTAAAGAATATCATCGATGCCTTTCTTACAGTTGGCTGGTGATGGACTAGGTAGCTTATATGCTTTTATTTTGGTTATTGGATATTGATATTTGTTATAAAGTTCATATGCTTTATTGCCAGTCGTAAAAATGTATTTTATTTTACTGTTATTAATAATTGGTAATAAATCTGTTGGTATGACATTGGAAATACTATTATCACTCGAATTAACTATATCACAACTATAGACGACATCATATAATGCTATATGATGCTTCTTTAGAAAAAGAATTTTATCATTAATTGTATTTTCGATACTGCTATCAAAGACACGTTCTAAAGTATTCCAAAAACGATTACGTGGATTAGCATAATAAAAGCTATTTTCTCGTGATATTATGGATGGAAAAGAGCCCAATATCAACACTTTAGATTCCGCATCATATATTGGTTTAAAAGGATGAACACTCTTCATAAAATCACCACCAATAGTATAAATATGATTTCTAATTTTGTAAATACTGATCATTTATATCGAAATAATTCATATATTTTAATATGAAAAAAATTGGTATATTGTTAATATTATTGTTATTTCCTTTAAATGCATCTGCTAGTGTAATCGTTATGGATAGTGATACTTCTCGTGTTTTGTATGGAGTAAATCATAACGAAAAAAAGCTCATTGCTTCGACGAGTAAAATTATGACGGCAATGGTTGTCATCAACAATGCCGATTTAGATGAAGTGATTACTGTTGGTGAAAATGTCTTACGAAGTTTTGGGTCGGGAATCTATATTGAAGTAGGAGAAGAAATAAGCATTAAAGATTTACTATACGGACTTATGCTTAGAAGCGGAAATGATGCCGCAATCGTCCTTGCAGAACATGTTGGAGGAAGCGAAGAGGGATTTGCTGTCATGATGAATGAAACGGCACTTGCAATAGGTATGAATGATACAACTTTCATAAACGCGAGTGGTCTTGAAAATGATGAAGGTGAAGGAAATATATCTACTGCTCATGATATGGCGCTTCTTATGAGTTATGCTATGCAAAATGAGACTTTTAAAGAGATAACCGGAACATATCATTATATGGTTAGTACGAATTATAAGACTTATGATTGGTATAATAAGAATAAATTATTGACATCTTACGAGTATACGACAGGAGGAAAAACAGGATATACGCAGAAAGCCGATCGAACGCTAGTAACTTCGGCTTCAAAAGATGGTAAAAATCTAGTCGTCGTAACTCTTGATGAAGAAGATGATTTTAATATTCACGAATCTTTATATGAACGTCTTTTTGAAAAATACAAATTAGTCGAGATAATCGATGCTAAGACATTTTTAAAAGATGAAGAACAATATGTTAATGATAGCTTTTCTATGCTCTTAAGTGATGATGAAATAGACAAGATAAGTATCGAAATAACATATACTAATGATGCTATTGATCGCTTAGGTTTTGTTTCTGTACTTTTAGATGGAAATGAATATTATCGGGAAAATATCTATGTTATTGAAAGTGAAGAGGAATTATCCTTCTTTGAAAAAGTAAAGAGATTCTTTTTAGGACTTTTTGGAGCTTGATAACTTCAAAAAGTTTTTATTTGGGATATCGTATGATACAATATAAGTGGTGATTTTATGGAAAGATTACAAAAAGTCATTGCTTCATCCGGTATTACTTCCCGTCGCAAAGCTGAAGAGTTAATAACAGCCGGAAAAGTATTTGTCAATGGAGAAAAAGTAATAGATCTCGGACGTAAAGTTTCAGGTAATGATGTTATCGTCGTCGATAATGTCGTCATAAATAAAGAAGATAAAGTATATTATCTTTTGAATAAACCTCGAAATACTGTTTGTTCAGTGTCTGATGAGCATAATCGTAAGACGGTTATCGATTTGATAGAAACGGATAAGAGAATATATCCTGTTGGACGACTCGATTATGATACGACAGGGATTTTACTACTTACTAATGATGGAAATTTAACAAATATTTTAACGCATCCTTCAAATCATGTTGAAAAAGTATATATTGCCAAATTGAATCGTATAATGGAAATTGCTGACTTAAAAAAAATCCGTGCAGGAAATACTGTTGATGGTCGCAAATGTGTTCCTACTCATGTAAAAATAAAGGATATTGATAAAGCGAAAAACACTTGTCTTGTCGAAATCGGAATTATCGAAGGAAGAAATCATATCGTAAAGAATTTATTTGCTAAAATGGGGTATTTAGTCGACAAACTCACTCGTATTAGATATGGCTTTTTAACCTTAGAGCATTTAAAAAGTGGAGAGTATAGAGAACTATCGATTAAAGAAGTTAAGAAACTCTATGAATACAAACGATGAAAAGAATTACAAGATTTGACAATCAAGGAAGAGGAATTGCTTTTGACGATAAGAAAACACTTTTTATCGCTAATGCTCTTCCCGGTGAAGAAGTAGAATATAGGATAATTCATGAAAATAGCAAGATTAGTGAAGCAATAAGTACCAAGATTGCATCACCTAATCCTCATCGTGTCCAACCAAAATGTCCATACTATAATATCTGTGGTGGTTGTAATATTATGCATATGTCTGCCGAATTACAACAGGAATTTAAAAAGGAGAAGGTCGCGAATATTTTAAAGAAATTTGCCGATATTGATTGGAATATTCGTCTAATTACAAGTGGTCATCAATTGTTTTATCGTAATAAGATAACTTTAAAAGTTCGCAATGGAAAATGGGGTTATTTTGAAAGCTTATCACATCAGTTTTGTGGGATATCTACGTGTTTAATTGCTACAAACGATATTAATAATGACTTAAAATATAAGGAATTTATCTCTTTAAACAATGGTGAAGTAGTAATCCGTTCTAATTCCAATCATGAAGTCCTTATGAGTGTTACAACGGAAGATGATATTAAAATAGATTATAATAGTATTCCCGAAAATATAATTGGAATTGTTGGAAATAGTAAGACACTTTATGGAAAAAATTACTTTATCGAAACGATCGATAGATATCGCTTTAAAGTATCATATGATGCCTTTTTTCAAGTCAATAACTATGGTTTAAAGATGATATTTGAGATATTGGCTAACAATGTTCGTGGCATTAATCTTTTGGATTTATATTGTGGAGTAGGGGTATTGGGTATTTCTTTAAAAGATAATTTTCAAAATATCGTTGGGATCGAAATAACAGAAAATGCAGTAATTGATGCCGTTGAAAACGCCAAAATGAATGACGTAAAAGCTAAATATTATGCCGGAGATACTGGGGAAATATTAAAGTCACTAGAAATGAATTTTGATACTATTTTAGTCGACCCTCCGAGAAGTGGTCTCAATCGTTTGACTATCGATACGATAATTAATTTAAATCCAGACAATATAGCTTATGTATCATGTGATCCTATGACTTTAGCTCGCGATTTAAAAATATTAAAAGAATACTATGAACCTATCAAGATTTATGCTATCGATCTTTTCCCGAATACATATCATGTAGAGACAGTAGTTATCTTAAAACGTAAAGTTGATGAAGAGAGTACGATAGAATATGAAAGGAGCTTTATACCTAAGAGATGAAAATAATAACAATTTGTGGTAGTTATCGATTCATAAAAGAGATTAA
>CALVQL010000006.1 GCA_944358235.1 uncultured Bacilli bacterium | reverse complement strand
TAAAATAGATAAAGCAGTATTACGATAATCTGCTTTTTATATGGAATATTTGGTGTTTTTTGCTATTTATGCTATAATAACCAATCGATTGAGGGGAATGTGTGATGGAAAAGAAAAAAGAGTTTTCGGAAATACCGACACTACACGTCGATGAAATACTCTTATGTCATAGTTATGTACATCAATGTTTAGGTGGTGGACATGAGGGCGATGTCTACGAATATGATTCTGATTATGCCATAAAAGTATTTACGTATGCCAATTTAGAGCGTGTTGAACAGAAATTAGCTAAAATAAAAGAACTAATGAAGTTTCATGACGAATCTTTTTGTTTCCCGTTAGGTTTAGTTGATTTTTCTTCTCCAGGTGAAGAGGATAGTGATTCAATTCCTAAAGCCTATTATATGGAAAAAGTCGAAAGAAATCGTTATTTTAAAGATTTTGAAAAACTTTATTTTATGAGTCAATTTTATGAAAATTCATTTATGTTAAATTTTATCTTACAAGGAGATGCTGCTATCAAACGAATTCATCAAGCAGGAGCTATAATAGGTGATTTAAAGGGTGAAAATATTTTAATAGATAATGATAATCAAGTAAAATTCTGTGATACTGATAACTATATGTTTGGAAATTTCGGATTTGATGCCGATCCTCATCGTGCTCATTATTTGGAGAGTATATATGATGATGATACTGTTGATCCAAAAGATAATGATATTTTTCTTTATGCAATGTTAGCAGTAGAAATTTTAGCATCTAAAGAACGTTTGTTCAAAATCAATTTATCTAGCAAATTTTTAAGAAGAATGGTCGAGCTTATGGATACTAGTAAATCTGTTAGAGAAGGTTTTTCATATATCTTCTCCGATGCTTCCGAAAAACCATATTTAAGTGAAGTAATAAAGGATCTCGATTGTGATAAAAAAATATTATCTAAAAAAGCTATTGATGAGTTGAAGAGTATTAAAGGAGTTTAATATGGAAATGATAGTACGTGGTAATTTAAAGATAACTCATGAAAATTCTTCAAAAGATGAGATTACAAAAGTTGAAAATGTCCTTGACTCATTTCGGTTTTTATTCCTCGATTATATAGATTCAGAATCGCAACAAGAATACGTGATAAATATAGATGACTTTGATTCGTTTCTAATCAATATAATTAAAGCCATATTGAATAATGATGATTTTAATTCCTTGTTAGGAGAAACAAATACTTTGATGGCAGAATATATTGATTTGATTGTTTGTTTAAAGGAAATAAAACCGTTTTTCCCGATGGATAATCCACAGTTTCTTGCTGAAACTATCTGGTTTATTGTATCGTGTTCATATTTTGCCGGTGATATTGACAAAATCAAAGATTTTATATTCAACTTTAATGACGAGGAAAAAGAAAAAGTTTTCTCATGGCTTCGAGATAAAGAACGATACCCTACATATAATTGGTTATTAGATACGATGCTATATATGTTGAGTGAGTATGATTCATCATTTTTTGATAATATTGATTTGTTTTTTTCAAAGATGTTAAAAGAGGAAATATCATCGCAAAGTAATTTATATTATATCAATGATGTTATAAATGAAGTTAAGTTGGCGAAATGTAGTATCGATGAATTTGAAGATAAGTTTTTTGACTTCCTAAGTGTAATCGATGCTCCAAAAGAATGGAAAAATTTATACTATCGAATGAAAAGAGAGAATAGATTAGTATTCGTCAAAGTAGAAAACTACAGTGAAAGGACGGCAGATAATCGATATATTCGTGAAGAAAACGGATTAGGGATTATTAAAGTAACGCACGATGGATCAGTTCGTATTTTTCTCAATTTTGTCCATGAATTTTTCCATTTTATTGCTGATTACTATAGTTCGGATATTTCGTGGTCCTTATTAGAGTTTTTGCCGATTTATTTTGAAAGAGTGGCTGCTAAATATCTTGTTCGTCAAGGATTCGGTGAAGACATCATCAACTATATTGTTAATCGTCGTGAACAAAATAATTTTGATATATTTCGAGCAAATGTCGAGATTTTAAAAGACTTAATAACATATAAAAATAACGGGGAAATTACTCGTGAAGAAAAGATTGCACCTTGGATAAAATATTATCAATTGACGCATAAAGTGCATTTGGAATTGCTTAAATTGTTTAAAGATAACAATATACCAACTGATGAATTAGAAATTCTTATAAATGATATCGATTACGAAAGCGCTTTTGATGAATCTATCGATGCTAATACTGAATTGTTTTTAGAAGAGGGGATTGAGCTTATCGATGGTTTTCAATATCAAGTAGGTAGCTATCTGGCAAATGCCCTTTTAAAACGTGATAGTGAAATATTATATGATGAACGTCTAGTTAATCTTTGTGAGCGTTTAGGCTCTTTTAATCTATCAAGTATAGTTGAATTTTTGGATATACCAGAAGTGTTTGAAACGGTGAAGAAAAAGAAGTTATAAAAAAGAGTCTGTAGACTCTTTTTTTAATCGACATTTATAAGTTCATATTCACGAGTACCGATTCCATGTTTTTCCGCGACTTCGACGATATGAGCACCCATTTTTTCTTCAATTCTTGCAATCAATTTATCTTTTCCAGGATCTTCACTATTATATACAAGATCTAAGCAAGCTTGATCGATAGCAACCGGATCAGTACTAGCAAGAATTCCAATATTTTCCATACAAGGAGCAGAGGCATTACCATCGCAATCACAATCGATAGAAATATTAATCATTGCATTGATATAGACGATATTATTTGCAAAATATTTATGAACACTACTAGCTGCATCTCCCATTGAAGTTACAAACTGTAATTGATCAGTTCCAAATATTGTTTCCTTAACATCTCCAGCACCATGAATATATGATTTTCCGTAAGATGATGCACATCCGATTGATAATTGCTTTAAAGCACCACCAAATCCGCCCATAGCATGTCCTTTAAAATGTGATAAGACGAGCATCGAATCGTAATTGGCTATATCTTTACCAACATAGTTTTCTTTAATTTGCAATCCGTCAAGAATTTCTAGTTTCATATCAGGACCTTCAGCATCCATAATATCGACATCGAAATATTTACTCCAGCCATGCTCTTCCATCAATTTTTTATGCTTTTCTGTAGTATCTCTGGCTCCCGGATAAGCTGTATTGCATTCGACAACAGTACCATTAACTCTATCTACTAATTTTTTGACAAATTCTGGACGAAGAAAATTCTTATTTCCTTGTTCTCCTGAATGTAATTTTACAGCAACTTTTCCTGGTAATTCAACACCTAAAACCTCATACATTTTTACTAAGCTATCTTCAGAAACATCTTTCGTAAAATAAACTTTTGCTTTTTCCATAAAATATCTCCTTTTCTATATTATTATTTTCATTGTTAATGTGATTATAACTATATTATTATAATTAGCTATAATAAATATCGCTTGTTTATAACGCTTGTTATATCGAGACTTTTTTTATCTTCTAAATATCAAATTTTAACTGTTGACTTATAACATTAACTCTGATAAGTTTATTTTAATACCTAAAGTTAACTTTAGGTCAAGAGGAAAGTAGGAGAATTATGACAATAGGAGAAGTTTCAAAAAAATTAAATATACCAATTGCAACTTTGCGTTTCTATGATAGTGAAGGATTATTATTAAATGTCAAGAGAGATGAAGCCGGTATTCGGCATTTTGATGAGGCTAACATCGCATCTCTTCGCTTGATTGAATGTCTAAAGCAATCAGGTATGCAATTAAAGGAAATCAAAGAATTTATGAATTGGTGTGCTATGGGAGATTCGACACTGAATCTACGTAAAGAGATGTTTATAAAGCAGAAAAGTAATATTGAAGCTAAAATTTCTGAGTTAAAAAGAGCTCTTTCTTTAATAGAATATAAATGTTGGTATTATGATGAAGCATTAAGAGATGGTAATGAATCACGCGTTAAAAATATGAAACTAGATGAAATTCCCGAAGATATACGAGCAAAATACTGTGGCTTTAATAGTTGATATTTGATAGAATAGAGTCATTGAAATGAGGTGTTATTTTGAATATTTACATTGAAGATCTTGTTAGCAACGCTATAATTGAGCAGATGTCTCATGGTGGGAACGACTTTATTTCGCTTCATCAGGCCGAAGAATATGGTCGAGACGTCATCGCGGATTTACGTAAGAAGAATTTTGATGCGCATCTAATTTTATCACGCGGACATTTACAATCGTTTTTGGTAAATTATAAAAATTATTTTCATAAATACGAAGTTGATGGAACGATATACTTTTATAAGGCAAGTGATATAACTTTAAATGATTTGATAAAAAAACTTAGGGGATATTTACCTCTTCCCATTTTGCAATCGATGATGTGTGATGACGTCGTTGGAGAACTTTTAGATCGTCAAAATCCATCTGTCGGTTTAGATACTTTTGTTGCATCATCTTCATCCGATGAATTAGAATCCAATTTATATATTGAATGCCATAATCTATTATCACAAATTCTTAATGATAATGATAATTTGATATTTGGAGCAATGAATCATGGTATTATGAAAATTAGTTACGATATTGCGACGGAAAAAGGATGCTATATTACCGGTGTTGTTCCCGAGATTTACAAAGACGACTTTTCCGAATTAGATTGTGATAGAGAAATAACTGTCGATCGCATCAGCGAAAGAACTGATTATATGGTTGAATCATCAGATGTCGTGCTAATTTTACCTGGTGGAATTGGAACGATTAACGAGTTTTTTAGTGCACTAGAAAAGAAAGGGAATAAAGAATATTCCGGTGAAATTATCTTATATAATTGTGAGGGTATGTATGAAAAGTTAATCGAGTTCTTAGATAGATTACATCTCATGGGATTTACTCGTAATAAACCTTCTGATTTATGCAAGATAGCTAATAACACGGAGACTATTGGAGAAATTTTTCATGAAACGCGCATAAAAAAATATCATGAATTAAGTAAAAACAAAGGAAAACGATTGATAAATGAATAATAGTTAATTATTTGAATCTTTATTCTTTATATGTTAAACTTTATTAAGAAGTAGTAGCGAGGAAGTGAGCAAACATTATGGATCAAGAAAAGATAGGTCAAACCATCAAAGAAATTCGTAAAAAACATAATTTGACGCAAGCTGAATTCGCTAAAAAATACAACGTAACATATCAAGCTGTATCAAAATGGGAGACCGGAAAAAACATTCCTGATATAGCTCTACTGACACGGATATGTAATGATTTCGAAATTGATATTGCTCCAATTTTAGGGACTCATCCGAAAAAGACAAAATCGAAACACTTATTCATATTGGTTCTATTGATTTCGCTAGCGATAATTGCTATCGTAATTGCCATTATTTATTTTCACAGTCATGATGATAATTTTGAATTTAAAACTCTTTCTTCAAATTGCAGTAATTTTACTATTTCCGGAAGCCTTGCATATAATAGAGAACGATCATCTATCTATATATCTCATATTGATTATTGTGGAGGAGATGATACAAAAAAATACACGAAGATAAATTGTACTTTATATGAAACCTATGATGATACTGAAACAAAATTAGGAGATCATAATTATACTGGCGACGAAGCAATTACATTAGAAGAATTTCTTGCCAATATGACTTTTAATATCCAAGATTATGCAACAACTTGTGAAAAATATACCGAAGATTCTTTACATCTTGAGATCGATGCAACGGATGTCGATGGAAATATGACTTCATATAAAGTGCCTTTAAATCTCGATGATAATTGTGTAACTGCTATAAATTAAAACTCAACTTTAAGTTGAGTTTTTTCAACCGCTATTTTATTGCATTAATTCTTTTTCTTTGCGAAAATTTCTTTAAGGAGTGAAAAGATGAAAAAGAAAAATTTGATTTTGATAATAATAGCAATACTCATCGTCACAATAGCAATTGTGTTCATTTTTTTAAACATTAGAGCGACTAATGACGAAAGTGTTGCAATAACCGAAAGTATGATTGAATCGCAAAAAGAATTGGAAGCTGAGTTTATAGCTGAAGGTTATACTATCGATGAACCTAACGTCATCGTTAATCCCTATGGTAATTCCCCATTAACAGCACTAATAATGTTTGAAACAGAAGATAACGTTTCTGTTAAAATTACCATTGAAGGAAAAGATGAGCATACAACATTTACGAATACGTTTGCTGAATCTAAAGAACATTATTTACCAGTATATGGACTATATGCCGGAACGACAAATGAAGTCATCGTAGAAATTGACGATGAAACTAAAACTATTGAAATAGAAACAGAAGAATTACCAGATGATATTGCTATCCCGGAATCTGTTTATGCCGACAAAACAGAACTCGATAATGAACTATATTTCTTTACACCATCTAGTTCGGGTTATACTTGTGCATATGATGTCAATGGTGATATTCGTTGGTATTTTACTAATTATGCCTTATGGAAAATAGATCGTTTAAAAAATGGCCATCTTCTAGTAAGTACAGAACGTCTAATAAATTCGCCTTACTATATGACTGGATTATATGAAATGGATTTATTGGGTAAGATTTATACTGAATTCAGTCTTGAAGGCGGATATCATCACGACTATTACGAGATGGAAGATGGTAATTTATTAGTAGCAAGTGATGATTTTGACAGTGAGGCCGGAACAGTTGAGGATTATATCGTCGAACTCGATCGTAATACTGGCGAAATTGTCAAAGCCTTTGATTTAAAAGAAATTTTAAATATGGAAGACGGAAAGAGTGAAAATTGGACTGCTTATGACTGGTTTCATAATAATTCTGTCTGGTATGATGAAAAAACAAAATCGATTACTTTATCAGGACGTCATCAAGATGCTGTAATCAATATCGATTATGAAACTGGAAAGTTAAATTGGATAATAGGGGATCCCACGAATTGGAGTGAGGAATATCAAGAGTATTTCTTTACGCCAATTGGTGATGATTTTGAATGGCAATGGAGTCAACATGCTGCAATGATTACCCCTGAAGGATATGTCTTTATTCTAGACAATGGAAATAATAAATCTAAGATTAAAGATGAATATGTCCCGGCAAATGAAAGTTACACTCGCGGTGTCATGTACAAAATTGATACTGAAAAGATGACAATCGAACAAGTCTGGGAATATGGTAAAGAACGTGGAAGTGAATTTTATTCACCATATATTTCCGATGTCGATTATCTTGCTATAGATCATTATATTGTTCATTCTGGAGGAATAGTATTTGTCGATGGCGAAAATTCTAATCAGCCAGCTGGGTTTAGTGAAGGAGCAGAGTTATTATCCGATACTGTCGAACTATTAGATGATGAGATAATCTTTGAAATAAAATTACCAACCAATAATTATCGCGTCGAAAAAATGGATCTTTATATAGATGATCAAGAGTTTGTTATAACTGATGCTAAAAGATTGGGTTCTTTAGGAAATACGCGAGTTGATAACTATAAATTTTTGCCAATACTATCTAAACACGCTATTGATGAGGTATATGAAAGCCATAATATTGAAATAACTAAAGAAATTGATCGTCTAGTCGTCAAAGGACAATTCAAACGTGAAAACACGGTTAATATCGTCTTATATCAAAATATGATATCTCGTTATTACAATGTTAAAATCAGTAAAAAACCATATACAGCTTTATGTGTCGATATCTTTACCGAAGAGGAGAATGAAAACGGTATTGTAGTAACTAAATACATTAATGATGAAGGATTAAAAGGACGTTATTCTATCTATATTGAAATTGACGGAGTTTTGTACGATACAGAAAGGTACGTTGAGTTTTGATATGAAAAAGAATACCGTGATAATAAGTGTTATCGTACTAATCGCCCTTATCATATCAGCTATAGTGTACGTTGTTATCCAAAATAATCGCGAAAAAAGTGATACTTCCGAAATAAATCGTAATGCTAATTTAGCTGATATAACATTTAATGATGACAAGATAAATATATATTTCTTTTGGGGTAATGGCTGTGAACACTGTAAAGAATTATTTGCTTATTTCGAAGATAATTATGAAGAAATATCTAAGTATGCCAATATCTATGCTTATGAAGTGTGGTATAACAAAGAAAATGGCGAAATAATGGATGCTTTAGCTGACGAATTAGGAGATAATATTGGAAGAACTGTTCCGTACTATATAATAGGTGATAAATCTTTCAGTGGCTATAATTCGTCTAAGAATAGCGAAATCAAAGAGACGATTATTAATAAATATGAGAATAGGGATAATATCAAAGATTTTTCTGAAATAATAGCAAATCTAAAAAAGGAGTAAAAGCGCTCCTTTTTTGTATCAAAAATAAAGTTTATCTGATATACTATAAGTAGTGGTGAGTTTGAATGAAAAGAGTCGGAATAATTGTTATTTGCATAGTTGGAGTACTGTTACTAGCATTGGGTAGTTATATTGGCATATCTGTCTATAGAGATTTAAAGATAGAAGGGCAACTTAAAACCGAAATCGATTCGATAACCGCGATGCTTGATGATTTTGAAAATCTAGATTATGATGAATTAGAAGACAAATTAACTAACTATGTAACAACTGGCGACTATTACGAAGTAGAAAGAGCTATAAAGACATACCTTAGTGATGTATTCGACTGTATTTATGATATAGTATATATTATGTATGATGATACCACATCACTATTGTTATCTGCTGATAACTATATAAGTGATGGACCAGACTTTATTCTGACTAAAAGTTATATAAAAAACAACAGAGAAGATTTATTATCTTTAAAAGGAGAGTTGGAGTCCTATTTTGAACAAGCGACAATCGATTCATATTTAAATGAGAATATCGATTCCTACTATCGTGATATATATAACGATTTGATGTATTTAGATGCATCGGTTAAAAAAGACATCTCCGATATTAGCAATTCTATCGATGAGTTTATCGACCTATTTAATAGCATTGATAAAGTAATTGACTTCTTGATTGCTAACAAATCCGATTGGACGATGGTTGGCGAATACATTTATTTTTCTACCGATGAATTATATGCTCAGTACGAAGCTTTAATATCAGAAATATAAAATGCTTATGCATTTTCTTGCCGACATAGTATAACGGTTATTACGAGGCCATGGTAAGGCTTTAATCCGTGTTCGATTCACGGTGTCGGCACCATAGGAAAATTAGTCGAACTAATCGACTTGTAATATATGAAAGGTTAATTTTGGTTAACCTTTTTTATGTTTGAAAAATCTGATAGTACTACAATTAGCGCCTACAATCATTTTAAAATGAGTTAACTTTACAAAAATATGATAGAATTATAATTATAGAACAATAGCTATAATAAAACATCTAAAACTTTAAATTATTATATTTTAGCTAATACACAAGAGATTAACGAAAAGTATAAATTAAGATTAGAAAAGTTAGAAGAAAACTATAAAAAGAGTTATGAAAATAAAGGAGATGTAAAAAAATGAAAACAATATATTTTATGCGACATTCTGAACCATTAAAAACTATCAGTATAAACAATAAGGATTCTTTACAAATTCAAAATGAAAAATGGGGATTAACAATTAATGGTGAAAAGTTAGCTGAAAAAAAGAGTCAATTAAATGAGCTTACTAATTTTGACATGGTAATTTCTTCTAACTATGTAAGAGCAATATCTACTGCCAAATATTTTACAAATGGCGAATTATTTGTCGATGAAAATTTTGGAGAAAGAAAATTCGGTATAAATAATTGGGATGAATTACCAAAAGATTTTGGTAAGAAACAATTTGATGATTTTGACTATAAATTGCCAAATGGAGAATCGATAAATGAAGTGATTGAAAGAGAATATAATTCGTTAATAAAGATTTTAAATAATTACCACGACAAAAAGATATTAATTGTTGGTCATTCAACAGCATTAGCAAGTTTATTTAGTAAATGGTGTGAAATTGGTTATACTGGTCCTTATAAATTTAATGGCAAAACATTTTTTGATGGTAAATGGAGTTATTGTGAAACTTTTAAATTAAATTTTGATAAAAATAATGAGTTAATAGATATTGTAAAGTTAATAGATTGATGAAATAATGAAGCAGATGTTTTTATCACATGTGTTATAATAAAAAAACATAAAAGCAAAATATAGTTGGGAGTGAATATATGCAATTATATAAAGGAAAATATTGGGAAGTTGTATTTGTCGATTGGTGTCAGGAATTTGTTGGGGATTGTATAATATCATCGACCAAAGAATCTTTAAGTGATCTGGCTAGTGAAGAATGGGTCGAGTTAGGAAAAATTGAAAAGGAACTCGAAAGAGTTGCTAAAAAGGTGTTCAACGCTACCATGTTTAATTTTGCTTGCTTAATGAACAATGCTTATAGAGATAATGAAAAACCTCATGTACATTTTCATTTTTTTCCTAGATATAAAAACGAGTTAATGTTATTTGATAAAGTTTATAAGGATCGTCATTTTGGGTATAATTTCTGGAAATGGTCTTTATCAAAGTTTAAAAGACAGAAAGATATTTTTACAAAAGAAGAAAGACAGAAAATATTTCAAATGATGCAAGATGAATTCGATAGCAATCTTGTAAAAAATTGATAAAGGTGAACCTCTCTTTGTCAACAAGACTAGGTTTGTTATGGTCGATTGAAAATGATGTCAAGGCAAAAGCAAACTATTGACATTATATAGAAGAGAATTGATATGGAGTTCATATGTCTGATAATTTGAATATGGTATTATCTGTAACTGATGATTTACATTATGGCAGAATCAAAAGTCTGACAATCTTCTTATAAATGGAACATGCTATATCAGTACGATATGGCATGTTCTTAAGTATATTTATGGAGGCATAATGCATAATTGCTAAAAAGAAAAGAATAGTGATAAGAATATACAATACCCCTAAATGTAAGCATATCTTTTTTGTTTACTTTTATTTTTTTAGTTCAAAAGCTTGCAAAGTTCTTTTTTTGTTTGTTATTATGAGTTTACATGAACAATTTGCTGTTGGAAAGGTAATTTATTATGGTTAAATTTTATAAGGGAGTGGAAATAACTCCCAGTATAATTGAGACGATTAAGAATATTGCATATAGTGGATATCCCGCAGATATTTATAGTGAATATTTTAATGATATTTATGAAGTCGACGATTTGGCATATATGCAAGATGTCGAAGTCGCAGACGAGGTATTAGTTTTAGGAGACGAATGGTTTTTATTATATACTGATGAAGAGAATTTTATTTCTTTTCTAGAGTGGGTATCTAATGAATCCAATAATAAAATACGCCAGAGTATTGAGATGATGAATATCATAAGGCAGATTCTTATTCAAAATAAAGACAAGATGTTTATTGCTGGAATGCGTCATGACAGTTCTTATCAAATGTATAAAAAAATGTTGCAAAGGGGTTACTTTGAAGAAGAAAGTCACGAATGCACGATAGACACTTCTTGTCCTGAGGAATTTCCATTTCACTATTTAGCTTACTCGGATATTAATTATATTGAAAAAACTTTAGAACTGGAAGAAAATCGTCGTTATAAAGAATATTTCAAATATATAATACATCAACTTATCTTTGGCGTTACTGATAAGTTATCGGATGACTATGGAAGTGAACGAATTAAACAAAAAATACTAGAGTATGATGGTGACAATCTATCTGTT
The DNA here is from genome assembly GCA_944358235.1 of uncultured Bacilli bacterium. Taxonomy (GTDB): domain Bacteria; phylum Bacillota_I; class Bacilli_A; order RF39; family UBA660; genus CAG-582. Next base: position 22,091 of record CALVQL010000006.1, on the reverse strand, counting down.
TGAAAATATATTGGAGGATTATATGAAATTAAATGAACTTTACAACAAAAAGCTTTTGGAATATCGAACTACTGGAAACCTTGAAGATTTAGATAAACTGTTAGCAATGCAATTACTACCTGAAAAGGACTCGTTTGCACCTTTAAAGGTGTGTGAAAGTGAATTTTACGCAACTTATAAAGATAAAATTGATGCGGCAATTGCTAAGGTTATGGAGGATTTTTCACTTAACGACGATGATATAATTCGTTGTTGTGAAAATAAAGGGATTTTCTTTGATGGAATCGAAGAAGCTAAAATTTGGACGGTGTTCTATGAGGGAATTGGTACTCTTCACTGGGGTGTTTTATACCATCCTGATAAAACTCCTGAAGAGATTTACGGAGAAGTTTTTTGTACCAATGAATTAAAAACGGAAAGCGAGCGCTTTGTTGACGAACTGATGCAACCCAATGCCAGAAATGCTGTAAGAGCAATGCGCATCGCCAAATTGTTTCATATTACTAATGCGGGAAAAATAGATTGCCCAATAGCACGCAAATATCTTGAGCGTATGCATGAATATTCTAAATACTGTAAAGAGGAAGTAACTGAAAGATGGATTTCTTCTTTAGATAAACTTATCACAATGTCTGGGGAAGTTGCTGATGAATATATTACCGATGAGCTATATAATTATGAATCAGTTGCTGATATAATGGAAAAAATAGCAGGGGGATATTCTTGGGATGATATTCGTTCATTTATAAAAGAACAAGGTCATTCCGGTGCTACGATATCTGATTTGGGCCAAGGAATGCTTATATATTCGCCATTTGGTGTTGAATTCGTCGATGAAATAATCGGTCAAAAAAGGCGTCTACTTTTAAAAAATCTTAACAAAGCTTATCGCGAATATAAAAAGACAAGTAATTAAAAATTCTAATCTTTATTAACTAAAGATTAGAATTTTTTTCATATTTTGCAGTTTCTGTTCGATTATTTGGAGTTCTTGCAATATAAAATCAACTTCCTCACGTTGGGTTTGATTTGTTAGAATCCGTCGTAAAAGCGCCACCGCCACTTTTGTCTTTTTTGCTATTAATATTATTATTTTCTATTCTTGCTTGGATTTCCCTAAAGAATTTTGTTCGTTGGCATTTAGATCACCAACTAATACACTACCTATAAAAACGGCTATTAAAGAATAAGTCTGAGGATCTATATTTGGTGGAAAAGAATAATTGGGAAGTATACTACTAGACATTAGATACCTCCTTCTTTAAAGTTTATGATGGTTATGATTTTTTATCTGTTGAGTTTGTAAAGTTGTATGTTATAATAATTGACATATGAGTTGAGGTGAAAATATGGCAAACGAAAGATTAGACGAGATGATTAGTAATAAGTACAACGGATATGTTGCTTATATTAAAGAACGCAACATTGAATTAGAAAGAGAGTACTTTTTAGAAAATAGTAAGCGAATCCCTTTAGGAGATACTATCGAAGGGGAGAGTTTTGCCGATTGTTTTTATTATCTGAAAAATGCTGCTAAAAATGGTGATTCACAGACTTTAAAGAATGTCTATGTTTGGCTTACTGAATACTTTTTGTTTTCCGAAGGACATGATACGATGTTCAAGCATAAGCTAGCTGCTGATTGTTTTACTACGGTACCTGTAAGCTTAGTTTTTGATGGAATAAAACAAACCATAAGTAATCAGTTTAACGATTTATCAATAAGCTCTTTAAATCCTAAATGTAAAGAAAATATGCGAGCAATTGACGAAATAATTGAAGCCGGTTTTGATATGTCATCGGTATTGTATTTGTTATATTGTAATGATTTTCAATTCCCCGAAGAATGGCGAAAACTATGTCGTGATAATTCGGACGAAGTTTTAAGGATGATGCAAGATTTAGGAATTACCATTGGCGATTTTCTCTGTGCTTTGATCGAACTTAAATGCCAGCTTATGCGTGAGGTTTTAGCAGAAATAACTGATGCTAAACTCAAAGATATTTATATGAAGAAAGTGGGAGAGTTGAGAACTAGTAAGATGGAAGAAGTTAAAACATTTGCCCATGCTAATTTACCGGTAGGTTATTTCTTCGACCATGACGTAAATAATTCCATAAACCCTATTCCAAAGATTATCTTATAAGAAGATAATTTTGGAGGGAATAGCTATAGAAATTAAAAAGATGACAAATTGTCGTCTTTTTTTGTCTAAATAATTATTTCGGGTTGACAATTGAATAACTGCTCAATTATAATTAATATGATTGAATGGATATTCAACTATTTTGCATATAATATAAGGAGGATAGTATATGTCACGAAATGAATTTTCTTGTGATTGTAATATTATACATAAAGATGTTGTCGAACATGTTAGAAAGAGCCTCCCTCAAGAGGATATATTTTATCACTTGGCTGATTTGTTTAAGTTAATAGGAGATACGACTCGCTGTAAGATTCTTTTTGCTCTCGATCAGAAGGAAATGTGTGTCTGTGATCTAGCTAATGTTTTGAATATGACAAAGTCATCTGTGTCACATCAACTTGCAACATTAAGACGCAGTGGTGTCGTCAAATGTCGCAAAAGTGGGAAAGAAGTTTACTATACATTAGATGATGATCATATCGTCAAGTTGTTTGAAATAGGGCTTGAACATATCAATCATAAAAACTGAAGGAAGGAAATAATATGAAAGAATATAAATTTAAATTGAAAGGTCTGGATTGTCCGAATTGTGCCAACGAGTTAGAGTCTTCCTTAAAGAAAGTGCCAGGAATTAATGAAGTTAAGGTAAATTTCATGATGCAAAGATTAACTTTTTCTTGTTTAGAAGATGATAAAGAAAATGTTTTAAAACAGATAAAAAAAGTTATTAATCGTGTCGAACCCGATGTGAAGATGGAGGTGTAACATCTTATGAAATCTAAACACAAATACATTCTATTTCGAATAATAATGGCAAGTATTTTACTATTGTTAGGCTTTTTATTAAAACTCGATAGGACAATATATAACGATATCATCTTTAGCATATCTTATATAATTATCGGCTACGATGTTATAATCAAAGCTTTTCGCAATATTATTAGAGGTAAAATATTAGATGAAAACTTCTTAATGAGTGTTGCAACTATTGGAGCATTTCTGATTGATGAAATACCGGAAGCTGTAGCGGTTATGCTTTTCTATCAGGTTGGTGAATTATTTCAAAGTTATGCTGTCGAAGAGTCACGAAAATCTATCGCTAACTTAATGGATATTCGTCCGGATTTTGCTAATGTTTATCGCAATGGTAACATCGATAAAGTATCGCCAGAAGAAGTGAAAATTGGTGAAATTATTCTCGTAAAACCAGGGGAAAAAATTCCTTTAGATGGAATCATTATCGAAGGGACATCTTCTATCAACGCCTTAGCATTAACGGGAGAAGCTATACCCCAACAAGCAAATATTGGTGATGCAGTTTTAAGTGGGACGATAGCAATTGATGGTATATTAAAAATCGAAGTAAATAAACGCTTTGAAGAATCTACTGTCAGTAAAATACTCGAACTAGTCGAAAATGCTAGTGATAAAAAATCTAAATCCGAGCAATTTATCACTAAATTTGCACGTTATTATACTCCTATTGTCGTTATAGTTGCGTTACTGCTAGCGATTTTTCCGCCACTGATAATTCCTAATGCAACTCATGGAGAATGGGTCTATCGTGCTTTATCATTTTTAGTTGTGTCCTGTCCATGTGCTCTCGTGATATCTGTACCGTTATCTTTCTTTGGGGGAATAGGTGCTTCATCTCGAGCTGGAATACTTATTAAAGGGAGTAACTATCTCGAAGCATTGTCTTCCTCAGAAATACTCGCTTGTGATAAGACAGGAACGCTTACAGAAGGAGTATTTAAAGTACAAAAAATCGAGCCTGTAGCAATTCCTGATAACGAGCTACTTAAATATGCCGTCTATGCTGAATATTACTCTTTACATCCAATATCGTTATCTTTAAAAGAAGCTTATAATCAGGAAATAGATGAATCATTGATAACGAAGACGTATGAAATAGCCGGTAAAGGTATCGAAGCAATCATCGATGGTCATGACGTCTTGGTCGGTAACGAAAAATTGATGAACGGTTTTAAGATAAAATTTACTCCAAATAATAATGTCGGAACAATTATATACATTGCTATTGACAAGAAATACTCTGGTTCCATTGTTATTGCTGATAAAGTCAAAGAAGATACTTATAAAACCTTAACATTATTGCGAAAAAAGGGTATCCAAAAAATTATCATGTTGACTGGTGATCGCCAAAATATCAGTGAATCTATTGCTTCAAAATTATCTATTGACGAATGCTATTCTGAATTGTTACCACAAGATAAAGTTAATATTGTCGAAAGTATTTTAAAGAAAAAATCGTCCCCGAGAAAATTATTGTTTGTAGGTGACGGAATAAATGATGCTCCAGTTCTAGCGTTAGCTGATGTTGGTATTGCGATGGGTGGTATAGGTAGTGATGCCGCTATCGAAGCTGCTGATATCGTAATAATGACAGATGAACTTTCTAAAATTGCAACGGCAATTACTATTGCCAAAAAGACGATGCGTATAGTCAAAGAAAATATCACCTTTGCTATAACTGTCAAGGTAGGTATTTTAATTCTCAGTGCTATTGGAATTGCCAATATGTGGAGTGCTGTATTTGCCGATGTCGGAGTAACCGTTTTAGCGGTTTTAAACGCCTTGCGAATATTGCGTTTTAAAAGTGAAAAGAGGTGAATAATTGCTTGAAAAAAATAATTCTAAAGATAGATGGTATGACTTGTAGTGCTTGTTCCTCAGGACTTGAAAAATATTTGCAACGTCAACCAGGTATAATTGCTGCTAATGTCAATCTCGTCTTATCGATTGCAACCGTTACCTACGATGGCATTAGCTGTGATGCTATTGAGCGATATATATCTGAAGCTGGATTTGTAAGCTTAGGAGAATTTAAGGAAATTGATACTAAAAAGCAATATAAAAAAGATAGAAACTTGCTAATTATTTTGGGTATATGGGTCTTGTTTATCATGTATATAATGATGAATCATATGGTAGGTCTACCTGATATACCTATGATTAATCATAACAATCCCATCATCTTAGCTACAGTATTATTAATATCAGCAATTGCTTTTATTATCTATGGATTTGATATCATAAAAAATGGTATAAAAAATTTAATTCATCGTATACCTAATATGGATACGTTGGTAATGCTTAGTGTCTTAGTTAGTTTTGGTTATAGTTTATTTGGATATATTAATATTATTATGAATAATCCTTCGCATATGATGAATCTCTATTTTGAATCGACATGTATGATTATTTACTTTATAAAACTTGGAAGAACGCTTGAAAATGTCAGTAAAGATAAGACGAAAGAAGCTTTGAAAAAGTTGGTTGAAATAACTCCGCAAAAAGCCTCGGTAAAGACGAGTGAAGGTGAAAAGATAGTGACAATTGATGAGGTAAATGTCGGTGATATTCTTTTATGTCGTACGGGAATGAAAATCGCCGTTGATGGAGAAGTCGTCAGTGGAAAAAGTTATATCGATGAAAGTTTTATTACTGGTGAAAGTAAGCCGATCTTGAAAGAAACTGGTGCTAAAGTAATTGCTGGTGCTTATTGTTATGATGGATACATCGAGTATCGTGCGACAAAAATAGGTAAGGACTCGACTATATCTAATATTGTTAAATTAATCGTCGAAGCTACTAATTCGAAGACGAATATTGAACGTCTAGCCGATCGCATCAGCGGAATATTTGTTCCAATTATAATTTTAATATCCGCTATTACTTTCATCATATGGTTTATCCTAAGTTCGACGCTTGAGACAGCTTTGATTCATGCTATAACCGTTTTAGTTGTCGCTTGTCCTTGTGCACTTGGACTTGCAGTACCATTAGTATCAGTCGTCGGAACTGGTATTTGTGCTAATCATGGCTTATTTATTCGTGATAGTATCGTCTTAGAAGAAGCACGAAATATCGACACAATTGTCTTCGACAAGACTGGAACTGTTACTTATGGAAAACCTAATATTTTTAAAGTATACAATTATGGAACATATAGTGATAAAGAATTGATTAATATTGTTGCTAACATCGAAGCTCTGTCGAATCATCCGATCAGTTCAGCCTTTAGGATTGATTATACTATGAGGGTTGAAAATTTTAAAAACATCGTTGGAGCTGGTATTTCTGGACAAATTCAAGATAAGACATATTATTTAGGAAATATTAAAATATTGGAATCATTAAAAATCGATAAATATAATATTGAAGATTATCAATATCTTCAAAAAGAAGGATGTAGTATTATTTTCATCGTCGAAGAAAATCAACTTATCGGTCTAATCGGCGTAAAAGATATAATTCGCCATGAAGCGCAAGCGTTTATTTCATCGATGAAAGAACAAGGAATTACATTAATTATGTTGACAGGAGATAATGAAATAACTGCCAAAATTATTGCTTCATCCTTGGGAATTGATACCGTTATAGCTTCTGTTACTCCTGAGAAAAAACAAGATTATATAAGGGAGCTTCATAATAAAGGGAAAGAGGTTATTATGGTTGGTGATGGTATCAATGATGCTTTAGCATTAGTCCAAGCAGATATTGGAATAAGCATCAGTGACGGAACTGATATTGCTATTGACTCCGCCGATGTCATCCTCATGAATAATGACATAAACAACATTGGAAAACTCATTCATATCAGTCGTAAATATAATCGGATAATTAAAGAAAATCTCTTTTGGGCATTCTTTTATAATATCATCATGATTCCCATCGCTATGGGCTTATTCAGTAAGTGGGGCCTTACGATGTCCCCGATGATTGGCAGTCTTGCCATGACTTTTTCCAGTCTAACGGTTGTCCTAAATTCTCTTCGTTTAAAAAAAATGGTATAATAATTATAGAATCGAGGAATGATATGGAAGTTAAAGAATGTATTGAATCACGTCGCAGTATTCGTAAATATCGTAACGATACGATCTCTATTGAAGCAATTAAAGAATTGATTGATGCTGCAAGAAAAGCTCCATCTTGGAAAAATACTCAAGTTTCCCGATATTATGTGGTACGAGGCGAGCAATTACATCTGGTATATGATAATTTGCCGGATTTTAATCAGAAGAACACGCTTAATGCGCAAGCTTATATCGTATCAACTGTAAAAAACGGAATAAGTGGCTTCGATCATGATGGCAATTACGCTACGTTTTTGAAAGATGGATATCAATATTTTGATAACGGTCTTCAAGTCGAAAATCTCTGTTTACGGGCTTCTGACATGGGGTTAGGAACTTTAATTATGGGTTTGTTTGATGAAGAAAAAATACGAGTTTCTTTAAAAATTCCTGATGATGAAAAAATCGTCGTCATCGTTGCTCTAGGGGTGCCAGAAACTATCCCCGAAATGCCTAGACGGCTACCTATGGAAGAGATCGTCAAATTTATCTAAGAGCTTCGGCTCTTTTTTTTGTGAAGTTTAAGATTTGTTATTTGTCACATACTAATATTGGTGATTTTATGAGCATTTGGGATAAATCATATCGAGAACATGAAGTGATTAAGGTTAGTAAAAATATTACTTGTGATGTCCTCATTATTGGAGCTGGTATGACGGGAATGAATACTGCTTATTTTCTTTCCGATAAAGCCGACATTTGCCTTGTAGAAGCACGTCAATATGGTATGGGCATCACTCGCAATACGACTGCTAAAGTTACAGTTTTTCAAGACATTATTTATAGTAAAATAATGGATAAATATAATTCTTTAGTTGCAACTAATTATTTTCATTCCCAAAAAGAAGCAATAACATTTTTACGAAAAATTATCGAAAGCGAAAAAATATCTTGTGATTTTGAAAGAAGTACAGCCTATGTATTTGCTACTAAAAATAATGATATTTTTAAGTTAAATAGAGAAGTGAAACTTTTAAAGCAATTAGGATGTGATATTCAAAATATAAGAACTGAGATAGGAGTTTGTTACGGCCTCGAAGAATCATTCGTTTTTAATCCTATAAAATACTTAAATGAATTATATGATATTTTAAAGATGAAGAATATTCCAATTTATGAAAATTCTCCGATTACTAAAATCGAACGGGATAACGATCATTACATAGCCCATGTAAATGGATATAAAATAACTTCTAATAAGATAGTTTTAGCATGTCATTATCCATTCTTTGTGCTCGGGTATATATTGCCAATCCGTTCATATCTTGAAAAATCACACATCATAGTTAGCGAAAGTGATAATATTTCTAAAATTAATTATATCAGTGCTGGAATGCCCATTATGTCTTCGCGGTATTATAAGAATTTTAAAATTTCTTTAGGAAAATCGCATAATCTCGCATTTTCTTTTGATGATAAGAAAAACAGTTCTAAAGTAACTGACACTTTTGATTTAGAAGAATCTAGTATTATCGATTGCTATAGTAATGTCGATCTTATAACGTTTGATTATCTGCCCTTTATTGGCAAGATAAAACCAAACATGTTTATTGCTACTGGATATAATACGTGGGGAATGACGAATAGCGTACTAGCTGCTAAAATTATTAGTGATATGCTTCTCGATCGGGAAAATACCTATCGCCGTCTTTTCGATCCGAAACGTCTAAATATTAACTTGTTAAAGTGTTTACCTCGTAATATTTTTTCACAATTAAAAAGTTATTTTCATATATCTAAATTAAGTCCTAAAACATGCCCACATATGGGGTGTAAACTCATTTATAATCCTATTGAAGATATCTACGAATGTCCTTGTCATAGTTCACGATTCTCAAAAGACGGAAAACTTTTAAAAGGACCAGCTACTAAAGATTGTGAATAGTTACTTTAAAGCGATAATGTGGTAAAATTTAGCTGGTGATTATATGCAAGATTTTTCATATCTTTTTTCACGTTTAGATAAATCGCGTTTTCGCTCGCATTTCCATCTAGGAGATAAGGAGCGAAAATACTATTTTGAAAAAGGCGACGCTACTATCGAACGACATGCCCGTGATTTTATATCCGCTCGTCTTGCTCCAGCAAAGATAGCTAATGATGGTAAACAAACTCCTATGCATGGACATCCGGTATTCATCGCTCAACATGCTACTGCTACTTGTTGCCGTTCTTGTCTTTTTAAGTGGCATCATATTCCGCAAAATAGAGATTTAACCGAACGAGAGATAGATTATATCGTATCGGTAATAATGTCTTGGTTACAAAAAGAAACGAAAACAGGTAAATAAACCTGTTTTTGTCACTTTAATGTCACGTTGATATCATATATTGATATTGCAAGGAGGAAAATATGGAAATATTAAGAGTGGAAAATTTAAAGAAAATATATGGAAAAGGTGAGACAGCTATTCATGCTTTAGATGGTGTCAGTTTTTCCGTTGAAAAAGGTGAATTTGTCGCTATCGTCGGAGCAAGTGGTTCGGGTAAGTCGACTCTTTTACATCTCTTAGGTGGCGTCGATAAACCGACAAGTGGTAAAGTCTTCATCGAAGGGAAAGATATCTATAGTTTAACCGATGATAATTTAGCAATATTTCGTCGTCGTCAGGTAGGACTTATTTATCAATTCTATAATTTAATTCCTATTTTAAATGTCGTCGAAAATATCACATTGCCATGTGATTTGGATGGAAACAAGGTGGATTTACAAACACTTGATGAACTGTTAAACACATTAGGTCTTATAAATCGAAAAAATCATCTACCAAATCAACTTTCTGGAGGGCAACAACAACGTGTTTCTATTGGACGCGCTTTAATCAACAATCCGGCAATTGTCTTAGCTGATGAACCAACTGGTAACCTCGATAGCGAAGCTAGTGAAGAAATAATGGCACTTTTAAAATTGTCCAACAAAAAATATCATCAGACGATAATCGTCATTACACACGATTTAAATATAGCTGCCTCAGCTGATCGAATAATTAAAATTGAGGATGGAAAGATCATCAGCGATGAGAGGAATGAATGATGAAGACACTTAAGAATTTTGTTTTAAAAGATTTGCGTTTAAATAAAAAGAGGAGTATCGTAACAATACTCGGGATTGTTTTATCTACGGCTTTAATCTTTGCTGTTGCAGGTATGTTTTTTAGCTTGGAACGAACGATGCTTAATAGAGCTATATCGGATTATGGCAATTACCAAGCAACGATCGAAAATATCGCGTATGATGATTTAAAATATATTGAAAATAATCGTCAAGTTAAGGATGTATATTTAAGTCAGTATATTGGATATGCAAATATTGAAAATTCTCATAATATTGACAAACCATTCTTATACTTGATGGGAATGTCTTCTGACATGATCGAAAATTCCGGTTTAAAATTGGTTGATGGTCGTTTTCCAGAAAATGATTCAGAAATCGTTATTAACGAACGAATAAATAGTGATAATGATCTAGACTATAAAGTGGGAGATACTATAACTTTGGATATCGGAGATCGTCTAGCTAGCGATAATTCGCGTCTTATGCAGATGAATCCATATTTAAATACGATGTATGATGATAAGGAACTGGAAGAACCAACAGAAACGGAGACATTTAGCAAAAAATTTACGAAGACGTATACTATCGTTGGTATTATCGAGCGTCCAAATTACAATATCGAATCTATCTCTGCTCCCGGATATACTGTGATAACTTTAAATACGCAATTTACGGATACTATAACTGCAGGCATTGTCTTTAAAGATGTTCGTAAGACTTATGAAAATATTGCCGATATGGGGCTTCAAGACAAATATAATGTTACTTATAATACGGAATATCTTCGTTGGTCCGGTGTAACGAGAGACGATAATACTACTAAGATGTTAAATGGCCTTTTGGCAATCGTCATTGGAATTATAATCGTCGCTTCTATTTTTGTCATTCGTAATAGTTTTGCAATATCGACGACCGAAAAGATGAATCAATATGGTATGCTTTCAAGTATCGGTGCCACCAAAAAACAGATTAGAAAGATGGTTCTATTCGAAGCTTTTATACTGGGAACTATTGGTGTGTTAATTGGAATGCTCTGTGGATGTCTAGCGACATATATTTTAGTAATATTTTCGGAAGTGATGATAGGGGATTTAATGGAATCTGGGGTAAGTTTTGCCTTTTACATTCCAATTGCTGTCTATTTGATAACGATCATTGGTGCCTTTATAACGATTTACCTTTCGGCAATTTCTTCAGCCATAAAAGCTGGTCGTGTTTCACCAATCGAAGCTATTCGTAATAGTGCCGACGTTAAAATTCGCTCTAAAAATGTTCGCTCTAATAAATTGATTAAGAGTATCTTTGGTATCGGTGGTGACATTGCTTACAAGAATCTCAAACGTAGTCGCAAAAAATATCGAACGACAGTAATATCTTTGGTTGTAAGTATTACGATTTTCATCTCTTTATCGACATTTATCACATATGCATTTGATCTTTCAACAGTATATTATGGTGGTGAACATAATGTCGAAGTATACGATAATGAAAGCGATTTTGAAGTCCTAAAAAATAATAGAGAACGTATTCTTTCTTTAAACAATATAAGCAAGTACACATATCTTCGCTCGAGTTTTGTAACGATTGATGGGCTTGTATCTTATATGAGTGATGAATATAAGGAGTATCTTACGGAAATGATGGATAATTACTCATTAGATGAAGAGTCTTTATTCTCTGAAGGAATAACTCTTTCTAGTATTGGCGATAAGTCTTATATATCATTTTTAAATGAATTGGGGTTAACTTACGAAGAGTGTCATGATAATATCATATATATTCCGACCAATATTGAAGATAATAATGAGTATTTTAAAGCTTATACTTTTAAAGATGGGGATATACTTGCTATGAAATCAGAAGATTTTGATACGAATCTTGAAATAATTGCCGTTACTGATGAACGACCATTTGGGCTTCAAAATTATTTCTCTGATCAAGGTATATTCCTTGTAAGTGATGAATTCATGGATAAATTTAGTGACCAATATTATAATTGGTTGTATATCAAAAGTGATGATGCTAAAACGTTAACTGCTGATATCGAAGCATTAGATATAAATACATTGAGTATCTCTAATATCGATGAGATATATCAGGAAAACAGACGCGTTATTATTTGGATTTCGGTCTTCTTATACGGTTTTATAATTGTTATAACACTTATTGGAGTAACTAATATATTCAATACGATAACGACCAATATGAGTCTTCGTAGTAAGGAATTTGCTATGCTTAAGTCAGTAGGTATGACATCCCGTGAATTTAATCGAATGATTCGCCTCGAAAGCATCTTCTATGGAGCTAAATCGTTATTCTTCGGAATAATAATCGGAACGGCTTTATCTTATGTAATATATCGTATTTATGGTCAGGGAATGTATTTCGAATTTATCTATCCAACTAAAGCAATTGTCATTTCGATTGTATTTATCATCCTCGTCGTCGGTATGACGATGCGTTACTCACTTAAACGTATTAATCGTCAGAATATTATCGAGACAATTCGCAAAGATAATATTTGAGGTTAGCAAAACTAGCCTCTTTTATATGATATAATGAAATCAGGTGATTATATGAAACTTTTAATTGTCGAAGATAATGCTATTATAGCTTCTGGATTGAAGTATTTTTTTGAAACCGAAAAATTCGAGGTTTTTATTACGAATAGTGTTCATGATACTTATGCGTTTTTTGACGATAATTTAGTGGATTTAGTAATACTAGATATCTCTTTACCTGATGGTGATGGATTTTCACTAGCTATGAGATTAAAAGAACTTTATCATATTCCAATCATCTTTCTGACTGCTAAAGATGAAGAAAGTGATATCGTACATGGTTTGGATTTGGCCGAGGATTACCTTACTAAACCTTTTCGCAATCGGGAGTTACTTGCTCGCGTCAATAAAGTTTTGCGGAATAACACTAAGGATGGCGAAATTAATATTAAGGGAATTTCGATTAATCGCTCTACTAAGACATTACTTCGTGGTGATGAAGCGATTAATTTGACGGCATTAGAGTATAAAATCTTTGATATTCTCTTAGAACATCGGGGAAATATCGTCTCTCAAGAATTCTTACTCGATTTTATCTATGAGCGAACAGGAAATTATGTCAACGATAATACTTTAAGAGTCTATATTAAACGTATACGCGAAAAGTTAGGAGATCCTGATATTATCGTTACGGTTAAAGGATTAGGGTATAAGGTGGAATAGTATGAAAATATTCTCTGATAAAGACAATCGTCATTTTATAATTCTTGTTATTATCTGTCTTATTATTATGGTAATGACATTACTTCTTATAAATAATCATAATAAAAATACGATTTATGATGAATTCAATGGCACTCTTTCACAAATAATTGCTTCTCTTCAAGAAAAGTATCCTGATATAAAAGAGGAGGAGATAATTGCTATTTTAAATTCTCCTTCTCATGATTATGATACAAATCTTTTAAAACGTTATGGAATTGATCCGGAAAATGATTTTTTAGTTGCGGGATTAAATACGAAATATACTAATTCCCTTCTTTTAAATATTTTAATCGTCATCATTTTCGGTATTGTTGTCATATTTATTTATGTCTATATTACTCACAAGCGAGAACGTCGTATCTCAGCACTAAACAAGATAATTCATAATATTAATAATAATATCTATGATTTAGACATTACGGAAAACTCCGAAGATGATTTAAGTAATATTCGTAATGAATTATACAAGACGACACTTATGCTAAAACGTGCTGCTTTAGATAGTGATCAAAAACGTCTATCCTTAAAAGATAGCGTTGCTGATATTTCCCATCAACTAAAGACACCTCTTACTTCGATTTCTATTCTCCTCGATAATATTATCGAAGATGATGCTATGGCTCCAGAGGTGCGCAAAAAATTTTTAAAGGATATTCGCTTTCAAATCGATAACGTCAATAATTTGTTGATAACTCTATTAAAACTCTCGCGAATCGATGCCGGTGTCGTAACTTTTCAAAGACAAGAGATTAATTTAAAGAATCTGATTAATCAAGTCGTTGCCAATATGGCCATTAATCTCGACTTAAAGGATATAAAACTGAGGATAGATATCGATTCTTCTTTACATATATTAGGAGATGTTTCGTGGGAAGTCGAAGCAATTGGAAATGTCTTAAAAAATTGTATCGATTATTCTGAAGTGGGTGGTGGTATCGAAATAGTTGGTACCGAAAATCAATTCTTTGTTAAATTGCAAATTACCGATCATGGCTGTGGTATGTCCTTAAAAGATCAGCGTCATATCTTTGACCGCTTTTATAAAGGAGAAAATAGTGGTTCATCTAGTTTTGGAATCGGGCTTTCATTAGCACGGACGATTATCGAGCAAGATTCGGGCTTCATCAGCGTATCATCCACAATTGGCGCCGGAACGACGTTTACGATAAAGTATATTAAAAATAAAGTAAAGTAGTCGTCATTGATTGACCATTTTATACCATTTAAAGGTGTTTTGTGCTATCCTTAATGTATGAGATAGAGGTGTTAAATGAAAAAAAGCCATCGAAAAAAATTAACTATAAGTATTGTGATATTTGCTCTTTCACTAATCCTTGCTGGCAACATATTTTATCAAAACGTTTGGAGTAAGGATTATGATTTTGTCTTCTTTGATTTTGGTGGTAACAATGATGCTGTCCTTAACAAAGAATATGTCGTTGATGATTCTAAAGAAATTAATCTCGATTTAACATCTATCGATTTGAATGTCTATAAGAGTACTGATGATAAGATATATATCGAAGCATACGACATAAATCTCAGCAATATTACGATATCTTTTGAAGATGGTATTTTAAGGATTACGGAAACTGGTAATCAACGCGTCTGTATTTTTTGCACAGGAAATGACTCACACATCGATATATATGTTCCTGTTGATTATGAGGGAAGTACAACTCTGAAAAACACTTCTGGAGATATAAATATCGCCGATATCGAAGATATGAATTTGAATTTGGAAGTAACGAGTGGTGATATCGAAATTAATCGAGTAGGTGATATTAATGTTATTACTGAAAGTGGGGATGTCGAAATCTCTTCCGCTAAAGAAATTACTTTTTCTTCTAAGAGTGGCGACTTAACTGTACATAACGGAATAGTTAAAGATATTGTTACGGAAACCGGTGATGTCGAGTTCGAATATGCTAATATCTTAACTCTTTCTAAGATTGCGACGAGCACTGGCGATGTTATTCTAGACGAAATCTCCGATGCTAAAGTTTCTTATGATACCGAAAGCGGTCAGGTAAAAATAAGTGATACGAGTTTTGATACGGAAAGGGAATTAACAGTTACGACAAAAAGTGGAAATATATATGTCAATCAAAAAAAGCAATAGTTTGCTTTTTTTATGCGAAAACAAGACGTTTTTTAATAAAATATATATTTTTTTGCGTTTGGGGAAAGATAAAATATAAGCGAAATTTGTAGAATATTTGTCTTGTTTGATATTTACATAAAATCATGTAAATGATATAATTTTAACATAGGATGTGGATGATATGAGAAGGTATTTGAAAAAAATTGTACCAGCTATTGCTGTTGTTATCGTTTTTGCTGTGGCATCTTTTATCGATGTACCACGCAATTTGGATTCTTTTATGCGTAGTGTTCAACCGGAAGAAAAACTTGCGGGAAGTTGTTATTCTGGGGATGGAACGCTTTATTATGTATCAGTAGCTTCATGGTCGGCACTAAATATTCGTAGTGGTCCAGGAGTTGGATATGCTGATATCGGAAACTTATCGAGATGTACTCAAGTTCGAGTATATTGTACTTCTGGATCATGGGCTAAGATTAGTAAAGTCAGTGAAAAATGGGTATCTATGGATTATTTATCACGAGGTCGCCCATCAGGATGCTCATCTAACGTTACGACGACGACTGAGCGTATTTCATTCTCATTAGGTGGCGTTTCGACGACACCGGCTGCTGGATATGATCAGATGTATGCTAATAAGGATGGTAAAATTACTATTCCAGTTCAAAGTATTGCTAATATGGCATCTGATGATAACGAGAAATTCTCTGTTCGTGTAAGTTTTGGTGGTTCTGACGTCACTAGCAAGTTCGATATATCTAAAACGTCTATTAGTGGTGGTCGTATGACGATTACATTGAGTATGAATGGCGCTGGATATACTGCGGGTAGTTACACAGTTACAGTAAGTGCTGGTGGTGTAACTAGAACGACATCATTCACTATTGTCGAAAATTACTATGATTTTACCGGAACGTTGGCTTTGCAACCTCCATACTATGATGGCGTCCCGACGAACCGTCGTAATACATGGACGATCACTTTAAACAAGACCGATATTCCAGATAATAGTGGATTTGAACTAAGTATCTGGAAAGACGGAACGGATTATACATCACGTTTTGATTATAATTTGTCTGGAAATACTTATACAGTTCGAAATAAAACTGGTTTCTTCTGGAATCGACCACGTCCAGGAACTTATACAATACGTATCACATATTATGATGCTGAATATTCTACTTCTCGTGGAACTATAACTCGTGAATTTAACATAACTCTTGGTGTACGTTATATTGTGTTTGATCAATCGGCGATGGAATCGCATCGTTATATAAGAACAAATATTACCCAGAATTATTCGATTCAAATCGTCAATAAGACTGGTTCGACTATAACGTTCATCGAAGATGGTGAAACTAACAGCTTAAGTGAAGACGAATTTAAGACTATTTATTCTGATTTCGATATGAGTATTTTAAATTATGCTTCTAATGGAGATATCGTATATCGTTATAACGAATCATGTATAGTAACGAACTATCGTAATGGTCAGGTTACATATTTAGATGCTGATGGAGTATCACACACCGTAACTGAAGACGCATTTGCTGAAAGTTTTGCCGATGCTTATGCTGTATTGACTGGTGGAACTTATTCTTTTGAAACAGATGGATCATTGCTATATAATCGTAGTGGACGTAAAGTGGTTCAAGATAAGCAATTAGGTGTTGAAAACAAGATCGTCTTCTCGACGGTTGGAGGAGAGTTTCACTTTACATATGATTATGATTTATTAAATGATGAAGATTTTGAAACGGCTGAAATCGTTATATATCGTGAAAACGGTACACGAGTTACCGAGGATGACGGCTTCTTCTTCGAATGGACTCATGACGATTCACGTGCGTATATTATCGTTAAGTATGACAATACAGATGAAGATTTCATGGGTAACTACTATGCTGAGATAACATTTACTGATGCTGTTCCAATAGAAGTACCATTTACACTATATGATGGCGAGGTTGACTTCTACCTTCAAAGTCAAGTCGACCGCCATCTCGAAGATCAAACTGATACGATGGTAGGTGAATATCCACCAGGAAATAAACGTTATGAATGGTACTTAGGTTTCTACTTGTTAAAAAGTGGAAAGATAATGGATTATAAAAACGTCAACTTGATAAATGTTAGAATTTTT
This sequence comes from uncultured Bacilli bacterium, assembly GCA_944358235.1. GTDB lineage: Bacteria > Bacillota_I > Bacilli_A > RF39 > UBA660 > CAG-582. Next base: position 4,493 of record CALVQL010000006.1, on the reverse strand, counting down.
GATCATTATGCCGACCTCGATGAAGGTGGAAATATCATCTTCTATGATCAAGTCGACTATGAAGTTAGACTTCAAAAATTTATCAATAATACCGTAACTTTCCAAGTATCGGAAAATGGTGGCGATTCAACAACTAAGAGTATGTCGTTAGAAGACTTTAAAGAACAATACGCTGATGCCGCAGAACTAATCGATAAATATAATTATGATGCGAGTGGAAATATAACTACTAATGATAAATATGAACTTCATATTACACGTTTTTATAATAGTGAAGAATTATCGGAAATGGCCGTTGAATTCTATACTACAGATCCTAATAATAAGACGACTATGGGACTAAATACTTTCCGTGTTCAATATCCGGATATGTATGGATATATCGTTACCCGCTTCGTCTTCGATGGTGATGGTAACATCATTCCTGGAGCGATAAATGGAGCTTATAAGATTTACGAATATGATGGTGTAGCTGTTTCAGGAAAAGAAGTTACCGATCAGTTTGATATAACAGTCGATTATTCGTCGTCAGAAATCGAAAAAGCTGTAACGATATTACCAAAGACTGAAGTTGATGCTGGAACATACTATGTTTATGTCGATTATGATATCTTGAAAGGTGTGGGTTATGTCAATAATTCTGATGAACCGGTAATAACAAAGGATTTGTATCCGGAAATGTGGAATCAGAACACACACATGACGATGATAACCTATTCTGAACCTGACTATTCTCTTGATTTGGGAACGCCAATTCTTTCGAATGTCGGAAATGATTCGGCTAAGATATATAACAATATCGAAGGATCAGCAAGAATCGATATTGGATTAGGATATATTTATGATTTGTCCGGATTATCTTATCAGATTCAATATAATAATAATGGAGAATGGATTGATGCCAGTGATCGTTTTACGGCTATTAATTCTCTAGATGCGCGTTCAGGAGAATATTACAATTTGGACGATCCATACTTGCTACTTAATACCGTTGTCGGCAAGGTTACAAGCGGACAATATCGAGTCATCATGAATTATGAAAATAAAGGCGAGAGTTGTTCTGATACTGTTGAATTTACCGTCTCAGGAAAATATTACGGCCTAGTTATCGAAGACGGCGTAAGTGTTCGCTTCGTTCATAACTATACTAGTACTGCCAATATCTTCGCCAAGGGATATTTCATCGATAATCCTGATGATATCGTTCCGTCGATAGTACGTCATGTCGATGGTGGAAATGATGAAACACTAACGTTGGATGCCGACGATAAGACATTTACTAATTCGCGTGGCCAAGTCGTATTCCGATATGATTATCAATATGATGAAGACTACTATCCGGATGAAGAAGATACGATGTATTATCACTTTGAACTTTCGAATGTCGGTGATGTGACTCCAATCAGTACGTATACGATTACTTTCTCTTATCAAGAAGGAAGCGGAGAAGTCTCAGAAACTACTTTGGATTTCAATGTCGGTGAGGATGAATATATCTTTGATTTAAGTAACGAACGTGCCCGTGCTGATGAAGATTCTATGGCGATTACTTATGATATAAATACTGACTATATTGGATATGATGATTTAGATAACTTCTCATATATCGTATATTATTACGATACTGCAAGTAGGTCATATGTCGATGTGTCTTCAACATCAGCAACAAACCGTATGTTTACTGTTGCTGATAGCTGGGATGATGACTCGGGAACTACTGAACAGACGGGACGTTTAATTCTTACGTTAAACGATACTGTCGATATGGATGGCGATTATTACATCGAAGCAACATATCGTGACGAAGTTGTCGAATATAATATTACGCAACTAAAACGATTATTTGCTTGGAATATCGATAGAGTAACGATAAGTGGAACATATGAAGAAATAACTTATGATGATGAAGGAGAAGAAGTTGTCAATAAAATTGAGTTAGATCAGTTCTATCGCAATATTAAAGATACTAAGATCGAAATCGATATTTTGTCAGTTCATTCGAATAATATTAGTTGGACGATAAATAAAGATTGTCTTGCTGACTCTTGTGATCCGACATCGGGAACAAATTATAATAATCGTTTTACAGCAACTAATACGACGGGAACTGATAATAAACTCATTCTCGAATTAAATGATGATGCCGAAATAGATGCTGGAACTTATGCCTTAACACTATATTATTCATCAACTGACTATCAGGTTTATGAACTCGAAGTATTAGATGATTATGTCGATATTCAAATTATCGAATATACAGCTTATTCAGATATTTCAGCAGACAGAACAGTCGATGGGTTATATACGAATAAGAATGGACACATAATCGTACCAATATCGGTTCGTGGAATCGATTATGACGATGTCACGATTTCGATCACTGACGTTAACGGTAATACTGATTACAGCACAGCATTCCCATATAATTATGATGATTTTGTACAAAATCATGAACTCGTTATGGAATACTCGAGTAACACAGCGTTGACACCACAGGATTACTTGTTAACTGTATATTATGAAAGACCATCGGGTATAGTATCTGATACAATTACGATAACGATGAATCCAACATACTTTAACTTCACTTTGAGTGAACCAACATATACACCAGATCCAATTTATCCAAATGCAGAAAATGGTGGAACGATAACTTATCGTGTTGATACGGAAGATATTAGTAATCTTCTTACGGGAAGTAATGGTAGTGAATCGACTGCTAATAAATATGTCTTTGTAAATAACACGACGATAAAGGATTTGAATAATAACGATGTAACGGAATATTTCGATATAACAGCGACAAATATAGCTGGTTCTGCTACAGCATTTAACTTGAACTTAGCTTTTGCTAAAAATGCTATTGAGCCAGGTATTTATGACGTAACAGTAACGTACATTCAAGGTACTGATCGTCTAACTAAAACACAATCATTTGTAATCGGCGATTATGTCAAGAATTTCACTGTTGGTGATGTCGAAATGATCACGGCAACTAATGACGGTAGAATACACCGTAATATCGGTGGAACATATCGTATAAGTTATCAAAGTGATTTCGAATTATTCTCGAGTTACATGACCTTTAAAGTAAAATCACCAAGTGGTATATATCTTCCAGAGAATGTATTCGAATATAGTTTAAATGATACTTATATCGATGTAACTTACAATCCACAAGATCCATATCTTGAAAGTGGTACCTATACTCTTGAAATAAGTTATCAAGAAGATCCGGACCATGTACCATTCACTACTACAGTTTCATTAGATATGGCTGGAATCTATAAGGAAATCAATATTTCGAATATGGTTACAGATTCTGACATCATCTATGCCGATCGTGAAGATCAATTCTATACATTTGATGTTCAAACAAGTACGCTAAGTGATGACGATATTGCTGCATTAAAAGCGCGTATCTATGATGAGAATGGTGACTTAGTATATAGTGATATTGCTGAGGATAATGTGACAAATCAATTCCAAGTTACAAATAATCTAAAGGAAAGCGATAATAATTATCGTATAGACATCCTCGCATTTAAAGCTCAAGTTGGATCATATGAAATTCGTCTATACTTGATGGATGAAAATGGTGAATATAACTATTCGAATGCTTTAAATTTTGCAATTGATACTCGTTACTATCGTGTAACTATGAGTAATGATTCTTATATAACGCAAAAGGTAAGTTATCAAGGTGATACGGAAAGTATATATGATGTCGACGGAGCGGATGCCTTCTATAAGTTTACGACTACTTACAGTCAAGATGATTTATCTGTGTTTACGATAAAAGTCATGGATGGTAGCAAAGTTGTAAAAGAGATTACGGACTTGGATATCGCTAAATTAGAAGAAGATGGAATTAATTATTTGACTACTAATTTTGAAATAACTGGAGTACCTGCTGGTGAATATACCGTAGCAATTTGTATTAATGGACTCCCATATGTTTCGAGAGATATGATCGTCAAAGAATATATTCCGATTACTAATATCGATGTCTATATCGATAATGTTGAAATGAACGATGTTATCAACATTAATACTGGTGAAAATAAAACAATAAGAGTCGAATATCAACCATCAAATGCTACAAACCCAGATATTGAATATATCATAAAGGATGAAGGTATTATTTCAATTTCTAATGGACGTATTCAAGCTTTAAGTGAAGGTGAGACAACTCTAACGATAAAGAATAAAGATATCGAGAAAGTATTCACAGTAACTACTAAGAGAACTTTATATTCAGATATCTTTGAAGTAAATCATGATGAAGAATATGTCTTTGTAAATAGCATGAGTGAAAAATCGTTGACTAGAACTTATTTCTTAGAACACGTCTTCGGATTAGATGATGACTATCAAATCCAAAATACAAATGGAACAGATGTCACTAATACGACCACATATATCGGAACCAATATGAAACTAATAACTGGTGGCAAAACATATACGATAATAGTCTTAGGTGATGTCAATGG
>CALVQL010000005.1 GCA_944358235.1 uncultured Bacilli bacterium | reverse complement strand
AGGGTTAAAATCCATTTTGGTGGAGAATAGGGGATTCGAACCCCTGACCCCCACGGTGCAAACGTGGTGCTCTAGCCAGCTGAGCTAATTCCCCAACACGGATAAATAGATTTTAGCATATTAAAATATAAATTTCAAGTACTTTTATAAGAAATATTGATAATATTGTAAAAATAGATGGTCGCTCCATCGGTTAGAGAAAGTTTTTTTTCCAAAGCATCTATTTTAGATATTCTTCCGATTAATATTTTAGCGTGAGCGTTCTGGTAATACTGTATTTCAATAGGGAGATTTGACTTGTAAGCGTCGATGATGATTCTTTCAAATTCTTCAATTTGATCGGGCGATAGAGTTGGGCGAGCAATACTATTACGTTTGTATGATAACTCTTCTTTGACTTCTTTCGAATCTATTAGGGCATTGAATGGCGCCCATCTTAATGATGAATTATTCAGCATTATGACCTCCTATTTTTAAATTGCGTTCTTTGATAGTTGAATCTTTTAATAAACTAGAAGCTTTTAATATTGTGTTGGGACCAAAGCGATCTTTTATTTCGTCGATGGCGCGGTTGATATTGTTTTTATCTTCGATTTCTTCGATGGGTTCAAACATCGTAAGTTGGATGAAAGAATCATCCTTTAAGTGTCCAATACTTATTGAAACTTTTCTAATCGGTTTGTTTTGGTAATAGCGGTCAAAAATGTGCATACATGTTCGATATATTACGTCAGCATCGTTTGTTGGAGTATCTAGTTTTATCGAATGATAAAAACCTCCACCAATTGATTTGGAATAGCTTATACCGAATCCGATTAGTCCAGTGACCATTTTATGATTGCGAAGCCTTCTGCATAGTAGTTCGATCATTTCGATGATTATCAGATAGATGTTATGATCATAATAATCTTTGAATAGAACTTGAGAATGCGAAAAACTTTTATCTTTAGCAACTTGAGTGTTGAGTTCGGATACTGATGATGTGTCAATTCCATTAGCGTGATACCACAATTCTTCTCCAAGAACTCCAAATTTAGCTTTTAAATAGTTCTTGTCTGATGTAGCAATGTCCTTTACTGAGTACATTCCTAAAGCTTGAAGTCTTTTTTCCATTCTTGGACCAATTCCCCACATTTTAGACAAAGGTGTAATTGACCAGAGTTTAGTTTTAATATCTTCGTATTCCCATTTAGCAATATTGCTCGAATTGTGTTTGGCTTCGATATCCATACTTACTTTGGCTAGTAAGAGATTAGGGCCAATACCGACCGTTGCTGTAAGACCAGTCTTCTCATAGATTTCTTTTAGAATATCTTGTGCTAATTCGGTATCACTTTTTTGGTATAGGTGAAGATAATTAGTCACATCTAAGAATGCCTCGTCGATAGAATAGATGTGAATGTCCTCGGCGGCGACGAAATTCATATATATGTCGATAACTTGTTTGCTTTTTTCTTGATATAGACGCATTCGTGGTGGAACTTTGATAATATCGATGTTTGTCGGTAGTTCATATACACGGGTACGGCCTTTTACTCCAAATTTCTTTAGGAAAGGACTGACTGCTAAGGTTATAGCACCATTGCGATTGGGATCACATACGACGAGAGGAGTTTTAAAAGGGTCGAGTTGACGTTCGACACATTCGACAGAAGCAAAGAAACTTTTAAGATCGATACACAAAATATTTCGCGATTTAGCTAATTGCTCCATAGAGAAACACCTCTAAAAGTATAATAGTACATTTGTTCGATAAAATCAATACCTTGCTAAAAGTTTACGTTGAATTTTTTTGAGGTATCGCTTATACTTTATATAGATTATAGAAGGAGGTAGTTCGATGAAATGTAACCATTGTGGTAGTACTGTACCTTCGGTTTCTGTCGTCTGTCCTTTTTGTAAAGAAGTAATCGATCCAAATGCGAAACCGGTTACTGATTTTGGAAATATTTCTGATACAGATTATGATAAGAAGAGTACTTTAGTTGCTTATATTAAAGAACCTAAAAATAAAAAAGTGGTTATTCTAGGAATTAGTGTAATCGTAGTCGTAATTATTATATTTGGAGCGTTGATTCTTTCGCTTTTTAGTGGTAGTAATCGTCCGGATTATATGGTATTTACGGATGTTGTGACATATGTCTCTGAATATTTGAATGATAATTATTTTGATGATGCAGCAACGTATAGTGGAGAATATGAACTCGATTTAAATATCAATGGCGAAGCTACAGAATATCGTGGAGAATATGCTCTGGATATTGCGAGTAAAGTTGCACGATTGACTGGGATTATGCGTGATCCGCAAGAGAGTACGGGAGGAATAATTTTAGAAAGTAAAGATTTCAGTTTTACTAGTTATCTTGAGAATAATGAACTATTCTTTTCATCACCGCAAGTATTAGGTAGTACGTATATCTTATTTCCTCTTGATGATCCGTATGGGTTGCTCTCAACTAGGAATTATAATCTTACAACTCTAGTCAGCAGTATTGCTTCTGCTTGTAATGCAGCTTTAGAACAGATGAATTATGAGACGACTTTAGAGGAAATCGAGCATCGTGGTGAAACTTTACAAGTTACTAAATTAAACCTCGTCTTAGATAATGCGCAAAAACGTGTGTTTCTGACGACTTTTTATGCGACTTTGATCGAAGATTCGAATTTTTTAAATGAACTTTCGCGTCTAAGAGATCAGACGACTGATGAAATTATTACGATTTTGAAAAATTATTCGACAACTGCGGAATATGCTTATAGTGGAAGTAGTGATTATCGTAGTGAAATAGCAATCTATTATAATGCTAATAATATATATCGTATAGAGGTTATATTTGATGAGGAAGATATTGCAGATACGATCTGGCGAGTAGAAATAGGGGATAATCGATTGTATCTTTATTATATCGTCGAAGATGATACTGTCTTTGAAATGGATCTTACATATACAGAAAGGGATTATCAGGATCATATATTGAAAACATATGATGTTGTGTATTCTTCGGAAAGTTTGAATTTTGAAGCAACTTTAGAAGCTGAAGACCAGAAACAAGTTGTCATTAATAGAGAGGATATCACAGACTATAAAAATATTCGTGATTTCTCGGTTGAAGATTACAATACTGTTCGAACTAATTTATCGCCATTATTGGAAGATGTATCTTGGCTAGAAGAGTTTGGAGCACTTTTTAATGACCGTTGTAGAACAGCTTATAATTGCGTCTGTAATGATGGTGAGGATACCTGTACTTGTCGTGTCGATAACGATGGAACAAGCGAAATCATTACTTGTCCAAAAGAAGATGTTTCTTCTGTAACTACGACAGATAATGTTTCATAAAACTATTGAAAATTGCTTGGAAATAGTTTATAGTGGTTATAGTAAGAAAATAGAAAGAAGTAAAGAGGGATAATTTATGAAATGTATATCATGTGGAAATTTAATACCAGATGCTTCGGTTGTATGTCCTTATTGTAATTCTAAGGTTCAACCGGAAGCACCAGCTACTCCTGTATATGATGTTAAACCATCTGAACCAGTAATGACACCGCCACCGGTTGCTTCTAGTGAACAAAATTCGATGACTAGTGCAATCCCTGAGACTCCTTCGCAACCAGTTTTGCCACAGGATCAGGGAATGAGTTTTGCTTCGGCAGTTTCTTCTAATACTGGTGCAACTAATAATTCTGTGTCAACTGGTACGGTGCAATCTTCGGATGGAATGATGAGTTCAGGAACGCCAGTTCAAGGAAGACCGGCAGAAACGACTTCGACGGTTAGCGTCGGACAAGTTTCAACGCCTTTACAGCCAAGTGAAAATTCTTTAAATAATGTTGGAGCGATAAATAATTCACAACCAGTAAATCCAGCTCCTGTAGGAAATACTGTAAATCAAAATTCTGGGGTATCATCAAACAATGGAATGGTTCCGCCACAACCACCAATTAATGCTAATCCTAATGAGGCGCAAGTTCTTGCGAATCAAGGACAGGTTGTATCTGGTGAAAAAATTGCAACGATGACACCAGCGGAACCGAAGAAAAAGAAAAAAGGTAAATTAATATTAATAATCGTTATTGCAGTTATTTTGCTTGCTCTTATTGGCGGTGGTGTGTTTGTCTATTTCTATGAATTCAGAAGTGGTGATACACGTATCGACAAGGTCGTCAATGGTTTATTATCATTTACGAATGGGGTAAAAAATGAGAATGTTGAGCTTGGAAGTGGATCATACACGATTGATGCTACCATCGGAGCTGATGATCAACAATTCGGTTTTGCATTAAATGGGAAATATGCCTTTGATCTATCAAAGAAATTAGTAGACACGACCGTAAATGTCGAAAGTTTGAATTTAGGACAAGAATTATTGGAAGAAGAATTGAATCTCGAGGTTTATCTTTATGATTCAAAGATGTATTTGTTATTCCAGAATTTCTTTGAAAAATATATCTCTTATCCGATTGAAGGATATGACGAGTTATTTTCTGGAGTTGAACAAAACGATATAAACTATGCTTTGATTATTAATGCTTATAAAACAGCAATTAAATCAGCTTTAAAAGCTTCTAACTATAGTCAAACTATAAAAGATGTCGACATTAATGGTTCAACACAAAAAGCAAATGTTATTACGATGAATCTTACGGAAGCTAATCAGAAAAGTATGATTCGTGCTTTTGTTAATACGTTAAAAAATAATAATACAGCATTAGAAGAAATGGCTAAAGTTTCTGGTGAAGATGTTGCAACTATCGAATCAAACTTGGATGCAATGATCGATAATGATGATTATTTACTCAATAATTCGATGGTAATCGAGATATATACAGAAATGTTAGGTGATGAATTCTTAGGAGTACATTGTACTATGGATACAGAAGATGATACTACTAACATTATCGACTTATTCCCGATAACGAATGGATATAGTTTATCTGTTAGAGAAGACGATCAAGAAATGATAAATATGGATGTTACTTCTACTGAAAAAAATACTTCTACAACTCGCGAAAGTACAGTAAGTGTTACGGCAGTATTCTACAGTGATGGAACTGCTGCTAATATCGAAGTGTCGATGGGAGTAGTAGAGGATGTAAATCCAAATGTCGAAGAGGTAAATGTTCGAAATAGTGTCGATTATCGTTATTTATCTGATGTTGAAAAACAACAGATTATAAATAGCGTTTCACAATTTGGAACTTTAGGATTGATTGTCGGTCCTTATTTACAACAGTTACTTCCGATAACGACACCAACTGATCCAAATGCAGTAACGACTGATCCAAATGCTTCACAAACTGATACAACGGTTACTGATGAAACGATTACACCGACAGATACAACAGTGTATTAAGATAAACTTAAGTTTATCTTTTTTTTGTCAATATTATTTCTAAGAATTGATAAAAAAAATAAATTAATTTATAATAATTATAGGGTAGAATCGTTTCTACTCTAGCCAAGTAATAGTTTATTTAACAAAGGAGGTCGATATAGTGTTAAATACGAAAGTTGGTTATAGTCGTAATAGTGATAGTTTTCAAAACGGTGTAGAGACTGCTACTATGGCTAATTTGAGTACGGCAAAAGTTGGTTTACTCTTTACTTCTTGTGTAATGGATCAGGGGAAGATCATTGAAGGGGTAAAGAGCGTTAGTGGTGCTCATATAATTGGTTGTACTAGTAGTGCAGCAATTTGTACACAAGATGGATACTTGAACGATGAGACAGGATATTCTGGAATGATGAGCTTTGGTGGTGACGTTTTCGTTGGTGTTTCTGGAAGTGAAAAAACTAATGAGTCAGCACGCGAAATTGGCCGTCGTTTGGCACGTGAAGCTATGAGAGAATTAGGCGAGAGAAAGCCAAATTATTTCTTCATGACTGCTAGTCCAAAAGAAGAAGAGGAATATCTCTTAGGTGTTCAAGATGTTGTTGGTAAGATTCCAGTATTTGGTGGAAGTGCTGCTGATAATACAGTTGAAGGAAATTGGAGCGTTATCGTTGATGATAAAGTATTTGCTGATGGATGTGCAATTGCTCTATTTGCAACCGATGCCGAGATGAAGAATATCTATACTGGACAATATAATGAAACTGATAATGTCGGTATCATTACAGAGGTAAAGAATGATCGTACATTAGTTACAATTGATGGCGTTCCAGCAGTAGAAAAATATTGTGGATGGACGGATAAGAATGTCGATGAGGTAATGGGAAATAATCTATTAACAGAGACGATATTCAATCCATTAGGTGTAAAAGATCCGATTGGATCAGTAACAGCTGTACGTCATCCGATGTTTGCTAATGAAGATTTGTCGATGAATATCGGTGCTAAATTGATGCCGAAGACGGCAATTATCCAACTTCATATGGAACCAGAAGAAATGGTAAGTGCCAATCCTAAGACAATCGAAGAATTGAATTCGATGATGAATGAAGAACCACAGAGTTATTTATTAGTACATTGTGGTGGTCGTAGATTAGGACTTCAATTAGTATTTAAAGAAGAAGAAATTTATCCAAGAGTTAAAGAGATTACTAAGGATAAGGAATTCTTAATGGTATTTACTTTTGGTGAATATGGAACTCATGAACATTCTGCTAATACTGTAGGTGGCTTGTCATTGTCGTTTACAGGATTTGGTAAATAATAGAAAAGAGGAGATAAATGAAGAGTTTAATAGGAAAAGAGTGGGTCGATTCTTCTGATGGAAAGACAATCGATGTTATCAATCCCGCTACTGGTGAACTTGTCGATACAGTTCCAAGTTTAACAGTTGAAGATGTCAATCGTGCTGTCGATTGTGCACGTGAAATGCAAAAGAGTTGGGAGAATAAGTCTGTTGTTGAGAGATGTGAAATTATTTCACATTTTGCTGAATTAGTTAAACGTGATGAAGATAAACTTGCTAAATTACTTTCTGATGAGACTGGTAAGCCTTTAAAAGAAGCTTATAATGAAGTAAGAAATATTCAAATTGGTGTTCCGGCTTATGTCGAAAGAGTTAAACACGATTATGGAAATGTAATATATCGTGGAACTGAGGCTGGTCAGGAAAACACGATACAATATACTATTCAACAACCATTGGGAGTTGTCGTTGCAATAATTCCTTTTAATTTCCCAAGTGATATATTTATTAATAAAGTACCTCCAGCACTATTAATGGGAAATTCAGTTATCTTAAAACCAGCAAGTGTTAATCCGCTTACGTTAACGGCTTATGTTGAATTGTTAGTAGAAGCAGGGGTACCAGCCGGAGTCATCGAAGTTGTTCATGGATCTGGCTCAGTAATTGGAACCGCTCTTACGAAGAATCCTAAAGTCGATATGGTAACACTTACTGGAAGTACTGAGGCCGGAATTGATGCAGCGCGTAATTGTGCTGAGCATTGTGCCCATAGTTCTTTAGAACTTGGAGGAAACGATGCATTCATCATCTGTGCTGATGGCGATTTGGATTTAGCTGTTGAAGAGACTGTCTGGGGACGTCTTTACAACACAGGTCAAGTTTGTTGTGCTTCTAAGAGATTCCTAGTTGAAAATTCGGTTAAAGATCAATTTATCGAGAAGATGATCGAACGAATCAAAAAGATAAAATATGGTATGCCAAGTGATCCGGAGACGGAATTTGGATGCCTAATTAGTGAGGAAGCTGCTAAAGAAGTCGAAAGACAAGTTAATCAAACAATAGAGGAAGGTGCCAGACTAGTTATCGGTGGGGAAAGAAATAAAGCCTTCTATACACCGACGATTTTAGACGGTGTAACAAAGGATATGGCGGTAGCAAAAGATATGGAAATCTTTGGTCCGGTAATTCCTATTATTGGATTTGATTCGATTGATGAAGCTATCGAAATTGCTAATCAATCAATTTATGGTCTATCTGGCGGAATAATTACTAGTGATATGAAAAAAGCTATTAAGGTTAGCGAAAAACTCGAATGTGGTGGCTTTGTCGTAAATGGTGCAAGCTTCTTTAGATCATTCGAGCAACCGTTTGGTGGTTGGAAATATTCTGGAATTGGTAATGAAGGAATTATGACGACGTTACGTGAAATGTCACGTACTAAGACGGTTATCTTAAAAAATATTACGAAGTAGAAAGGTCGATATACTTGTTTAATTATAAAGGTAGAGTAGTCGTAATAACTGGTGCTTCATCAGGATTAGGACTTCAAATGGCTGAAGGTTTTGCTAAAATGGGTGCATCAATTGCTTTGCTTGCACGTCGTGAAGAACGTTTAGTTGAGATTGCCGAACGTCTAAAAGAATATGGAGGAGATTTTCTTCCTATAAAGTGTGATGTTACTGATGTCGTTTCAGTAAATGCAGCAGCGTCTAAGGTAGAAGAACACTTTGGACGTGTCGATGTTCTTGTTAATTGTGCCGGAAGCGCTAAAAATAACGGTGTTCTAAATATGAGTGATGAGGAGTGGAAGTTTACTATTGCAACAGATATGGATAGTGTCTTCTATGTCACTCGTGCATTTGCGAATATCATGAAGAAAAATAATTATGGACGTATTATCAATATTGCTTCGATGTATGGTATGGTTGGTAATATGGCAATGGATACTGTTGCTTATCATACAAGCAAGGGTGGTGTAATCAATTTTACTCGTGCCGTTGCTGCTGAGTTAGCTAAATATGGCATAACTTGTAATGCAATCTGTCCGGGATATTTTGATACCGAACTTACGCATGAAACATTGATTACTGATTCATTTACACAGTACATGAAAGCTACCGTTCCTGTTGGAAGATATGGTAATGCTGGTGAGTTAAATGCTGGTGCTATTTTCTTAGGTAGTGAAGAGGCCAGTTATGTCACGGGAGTAATCTTACCGATTGACGGTGGATATACGGCTGTTTAATTTTAATGGGCGAAAGCCCATTTTTTTGTTATACTAATTGATGAGGAGAATGCTTATGTATGCTGATGTCTTAGTACAATATGGTGCCAAAACTTTAGATAGAACTTTTACCTATCATATTCCGGATTCTTTGATCGATGATGTAAAAGTCGGTATGAAAGTGTATGTTCCGTTTGGAGCGCAAAAGATAAATGGCTTTGTCGTTGCTATAAATGACGATAAACCGAATAAGGAAACAAAGGATATCATAGCGATAGTAACTAAAGATTTTGTTTTAAATTCAGAATTGATGGAATTGGGCAAGTATATTCAAGAAAAAACACTTTGTTCTTTAATAACGGCATATCAAGCGATGCTGCCAACAGCATTAAAAGTTAATAACAGTAAAGAAGATTATAATTTATATAAAAATTATGTCTATTTGAGCGCATCACTAACTGATGTTGATACATATATACTTCATAATATGCGTTCTAAAAGACAGATAGAAATTCTCGAAAGTTTAAAGAATGGGCCACTCTTAAAAAAGGATATTCCAAGTTCGAGTTTAGAAAAATTGCTTGCAGTTGGATTAGTGAAATGTAGAAAAGAAAGTGTTTACCGTATTAATCCGGTGTGTACGGATGCTAAAAAACGCGAGTTAATTGATGAACAAAATGTAGCGTTTGATGCGGTTGTTTCGAAGAAAAATGAGTATGGAGTATTCTTATTACATGGAGTAACTGGTTCTGGTAAGACAGAAGTTTATATGCATTTGGTCGCAGAAGTTTTAAAAGATGGCAAACGAGCAATAGTTCTCGTTCCAGAAATAAGTTTGACTACGCAAATTGTCAAGCGTTTTTATGAACGTTTTGGAGAGCAAGTTGCGATATTTCATTCTAATTTATCGGATGGTGAAAAGTATGATGAATATAAAAAGATTATGAATGATGAAGTATCTATTGTTGTAGGTACACGTTCGGCAATATTTACACCTCTTAAGAATATTGGGATAATCATCATTGATGAAGAGCATTCATCGAACTATAAACAGGAAAATAATCCACGATATAATGCCATTGATATAGCTAAGTGGCGAGCTTCTTATCATAAGTGTCCAGTTATATTAGGGTCGGCTACTCCGTCATTAGAATCGATGGCACGTGCTATGAAGGGAGTATATAATTATCTTTCTTTGCAAAATCGTATTGGTAATGCTAAATTGCCGACGATTCATATCGTCGATATGGCTTCGGAATATAAAAAGCGCAATATGATTCTTTCGGATTTCTTAAAAGAGAAAATTATGGGGTGTTTGGAACGAGGAGAACAGATTATGCTTCTTTTAAATCGGCGAGGTTATTCGACGATAATGATGTGCCAAAGTTGTGGATATACATATAAGTGTCCGCATTGTGATATAACTCTTACATATCATAAGTCGAGTAATCATTTACGATGCCATTATTGTGGGTATACGACTTTTAATAGTGAGATCTGTCCAGAGTGTCATGAAAGAGCGATTCGTGATTATGGACTTGGGACCGAGAAAGTAGAAAGTTATATAAAAGAGTTATATCCGTCGTATCGAGTTGTTCGAATGGATACTGATACGACTTCGCGAAAAGGATCTTATGAAAAAATAATAACAAATATTGAAAATCATGAATATGATATCATTATAGGGACACAAATGATTTCTAAGGGCTTTGATTTCCCACTAGTTACCTTGGTCGGTATAATCAATGCTGATGAATCGCTAAATATACCGGATTTTCGAAGTGGTGAGAATACTTTTTCGTTGCTGAGTCAAGTTAGTGGTCGTGCCGGAAGACATGATTTACCTGGTGAAGTGGTTATTCAGACTTTTAATCCGGATAATAAGACTTTGAGATATGTTCAAAAAAATGATTATTTAGGAAACTATAAGTATGAGATGAATTTGCGAAAGCAGTTACGATATCCACCGTATTATTATCTAGTTGGAATTAAAGTATTGAGTAAAAACTATGAAACCGCCAGTAAAGAAGCCACAAAAATCGCTAATTATTTACGCAATAATATCTCTGCCAGTTCTATATGCTTAGGTCCAACAACAGCTCGAATGTTTCGAATAAATAACGTCTATCGTTTTCAACTTATTGTTAAATATCGTCAAGATGATAAATTGATGGATAGTTTAAAATATATCGATAGTGAATATGTATTTAATAAGGATGTTAATTTGGAAATAGATATTGATCCTTTGCATATATAGTAGTGAAATTCATTGCTATTTTAACGATTATGTGTATAATATATTGAGATTGAAAAGGGGATTTTATGGAAAATAAGTTTAAAAGAAAACGTATGATTGCTATTATTACGTTAGTTCTTCTGCTCTTTTTGGCACTTCTACGCAAAGTGGAGGAGTTTGATGATTCTTTAGGTTATATTAGTTCAGCCTTATATCAGATGGATGAAAATGATCTTGAAATGTTATATGATTGCATTATGAATGGAGAGTACGAGGAAGTCTATAACACAGTCTTCGAAGATGTTATCGATAATGACTTGCGTAAAACACTATAGTACGATGAAGGGATAAAGATGAAAAAAAGTAGATTTGAAAAAATTGGAATACAAAAAGAAAACGGCAGTGAATATCGATTGTATGTTGATCGGAAGACTGGTAAATTTTATAAAATAAATGCAGAAACGGTATTAGAAGTTGATAATGATGAAATCAAGGTTATGAAACTCGTCGATCTTTTAAATACTGATTTGAGTCTTGACGCTCGTTTAAAAAAAAGTGAAAAAAATTTAAAAAAGTGGGAGTATCGACTTGTTGCATGCCTTTTGGCGATTTCTCTTTTAGATATGGTAGAGGAAAATCGTTATCGCAAACAAGATGAAGAATATCAAGAATATCTTGATTCGGAAGAGGAGTTAGTCGATAAAATCGATTACCTTAATACAATTATGGATAAAAATGAATCGATAAATGGATTATTAAAAGAAGATATTCTCAAATATCTTACAGTATATTTTAAAAATAATAAATACACTAGTACTTTTAAGATAGTAACGACTAATTTGAAAACAAAAGATTTTTCTTCTTATGACAAAGTTAATGTGGATTTTCTAAAAGAATTATTATCTTTTAAAAATGGCTGTTTCTTAGCAAAACAATTATATGATGAAGTTAATAATATAGAACCGGATGCTATTCAGGCTAAAATCAGAGATTATTTATTGTTTTATCCGTTGAATTGGATGTATGCTCTCGACGGTTATGATGTTGTTATTTATACGGGAGGAGAGCGCGTAATTTTAAATTTAGATGTTCTAAATGCTAATAGTGAAGAAATATTATCTGAAGTAGATGCGGCGATATGTAAAGCTTTTGAAGAAAATTTTAGAATAGATTATCATGATGTCGATTTCGAGGCGAGACTTTTTTCGGAAGAGTTTGATTTTCTGATAAAGAATACGGATCAAAAGTATTATTATAAGATAGAAGATGGAACTGCTAATGATATTACAGATAATGTTTATTTTAAGAAGTTAACTGATTTTGTCTATCAAAATGGTGAGGTAATAGATTATAATAATGAATCTGATCGAATACTTCTTTATCTTTATGTCGAATCTCTTAGAGTAGGACCAGTTCGTCATGTGTTCCGTGAGCCAGCGACGTTTATATACGATTCCTTACGTTTTGCTGATGCCTCTTTTGACCTTGAAGAATTTTTAACAAACGAAAAGGAAATTTCTTTTCTTTGGAATGTAGTAAGATATGATGATTTAAAAAAATTCTTAGAATTTAAAGAATTCGATTATAGCATGCTTCAGGTGATGGCGGATATTGCTTATGTGGATGAAGCTTTACCATTGGTTCAAGAACTCAATCGTTGTTTTAAAATAGAAGTAGAAGCGGGAAATATGAGTGAGGAACAATATTTGTCATTTTATCAGAAAGTAATTGAGATATTAATGGCAAATAATCCGAATGGTTATCTTAAGTTCATCGAGGTTATGGATAGTGACAAATCACTTGACGGATACAAATTTGAATTGATCAAAACTTATCAAGCATAATATTTACAAATAAAAAAAAAAGTATTATAATTTCGTATATGAAGTGATGACGAGTGTGGAAAGCTCAGAGCTATATATTTATAAAGAGGACAAAGTATGGTGGGACAGCGTTTGAGGACGCCCATACAGTATTGTCCTCTTTTTTTAAGGAGTGATTGTTTGAGAATATATATTGCTAGTTCTTTTAAAGATAATGTCCTTTTGAAATATCGTGATTTAGCAACTGAGGTTGCTGATGCCTTAGCTAAAGAAGGGCATAAGTTGGTTTTTGGTGGATATGATACGGGAATGATGGGAAAAACGTATATGGCTTTTAAATACGAGAGTGCTCGAACAAAGGCGATTGTCGATATAAAAAATACTGATATATTAAGTAGTTTAGAAGTCGATGCTTATGATGTTACTACTAATGCTATGCAACGTATTGAAAAAGCTTATAAGTCTAGTCAAGTATGTCTTATCTTACCTGGAGGAATTGAAACTTTAGCAGAGTTTTTTACCTTTGTCGATGAGGTGAGAATGCATAAGAGCGATGTGAGAATTATATTATTTAATTATGAACATTTTTTCAGTCCCATTATCAATTTTCTTAAAAATGCTTATAAAGAGAATTTTGTAAGTGAAAGAGAGTTAAAACTATTCGATATTGTAACGGATATTAATAGTTTGAATTTATATTTATATAATTTAGAAAAGAGGTTAAAAGAAGATGATTAAAAATATGGATGAATTAGTGAAGTATTGCAAACAGTATGGCTTTATATTTCAAGGAAGTGAAATATATGGTGGTCTTGCAAATACTTGGGATTATGGTCCTTTAGGAAGTCGTTTAAAGAATACTGTTAAGGATTGCTGGCGTAAGCGTTTTATTCAAGAACGTGCTAACGCTTATGAAGTTGATGCCGATATTTTGATGCATCCTAGAGTATGGGAAGCTAGTGGACATGTCAGTTCATTTGCCGATCCTTTAATCGATTGTAAGCATTGTAAAATGCGTTTTCGTGCCGATAATTTAGTGGATGAGTGGAATAGTGATGCTCATGCGGATGGTATGAGTCAAGATGAATTATTGGCATATATTCGCGATAATAAGATTCCTTGTCCAAAATGTGGACATAGTGATTTTACGGATATTCGTCAGTTTAATTTGATGTTTGAAACATATCGTGGAGTAACTGCGGATAGTAAAAATAAAGTTTATCTTCGCCCTGAGAATGCTCAAGGAGAGTATGTCAATTTCTTAAATGTTCAGAGAACTATGCGTGCTAAGTTGCCATTCTCGATCGGGCAGATTGGTAAAGCTTTCCGTAATGAGATTACACCGGGTAACTTTACTTTTAGAACTATCGAATTTGAACAAATGGAGTATCAGACTTTCTGTAAGGAAGGAGAAGATACGGAATTATACGATTATTTTAAAGAATACGGAAAACGTTTCTTTATGGATTTAGGTTTACCAGAGGAAAAGTTGCGTTTCCACGATCATGAGAAGTTGGTTTTTTATGCTAAAGCAGCATGTGATATTGAATATCTATTTCCATTTGGATGGGGCGAGATAAATGGGACACATAATCGTACGGATTATGATTTGAGTCGTCATCAAGAATTTAGTGGAGTTAATCAAGGATATTTGGATCCAGAAACAAATGAACGTTTTATACCTTATATAATTGAGTCGACTTATGGCTTGGATCGTACGGTGTTAGCTTTATTATCGGAAGCTTATGATGAAGAAACGTTAGAAAATGGTGATACGAGAGTAGTTTTACGTTTAAAACCATGTTTAGCACCATATAAAGTCGCTGTATTGCCGTTAATAAAGAAGGTTCATGGTGAGTATGCGACGAAGTTAGCTGAGGATTTGTCGAAGCATTTCATGGTTACATATGATGAGACAGGGAATATCGGAAAACGTTATCGTCGTGAAGATGCAATTGGAACGCCTTATTCTATAACGATTGATGATGAGACGTTAGAAAATGGTAAAGTTACTTTACGTGATCGTGATACTATGGAACAGATTACTCTCGATGTTTCAGAGATTGTCGACTATGTTAACAAAAAAGTGGTGTTTTAAACCACTTTTTATGGTATAATTAACGGTACTTGATAAAAAGAGAGTTTTAGCTATAATTTGTGATAATTAATAAAAATTGTTTACTATATTTTGCTTTTTATGATATAGTATATATAGTAAACGTATGGAGGTGTTTTGATGGCGTTAGACTCATTAAAAAAAGCGTTGTTTCCATCTAATGATGATGGAGTAGATGTCGAAGATGAATCATATGAAAATAATGATAAGTCATCTAGTAAAAGCGGAAATAAGATGATTCTCGTAGAGCCAAGAGCATACTCAGAAAGTCAACAGATTGCCGATCATTTGAAACGCAGAAATTCTGTTGTTGTCAATTTAAAACGTGTTACTGCTGATCAAGCGAAGCGTATTATCGATTTTTTGAGTGGAACGCTTTATGCTATTGGTGGTGATTTACAAAAATTGGGGAACGGTATTTACTTATGTACTCCTAAGAATGTCGATGTCGAAGGACGTATAAGTGAAGAAGAAAGCGATAAAAAGAATAAAGCAAAGATTGAAGACGAGATGGATTTTTAGAATTGGCAACACTTTGAGGTGATGTAATAATGAAAAAATTTGATAGGAGCTTGAATGGCTATAACGTTCATCAAGTTAATGCTTTTGTCGATGATGTCGTCGATAAAGTCGATGACATGATTACGAAGATGAAGCAGAAAGATTTGGAAATAGACCGTTTGAATAAAGAGCTTGAACATTATAAAAAAATGGATGCTACTTTGAATAGAGCGGTTGTTATGGCAGAAGAAGCTGCTAACAAAATTCAGCAAAGCTCACTATCAGAAGGCGACTTGATTGTTACAGAGGCTAAGAAGAATGCCAATCGAATTATTAACGATGCTCTTATGAAAGCTGAGCACATCGAAGAGGAAAGTGCTCGTTTGCGTAGAAATATTATTACATATAAACGTCGTATTCGTACTTTGATCGAACAACAAGCAGAAATAGTCGATGATTTAGATAAAATTGATATAGAATAGCGTGGCTATTCTTTTATTTTTAAAAAATTTGTTAATTTTATAAAATGCTAGTATAATAATAAATAGGTGAAAGAAATGAAAGATAATAAAGGTATAATTATATTTTTGATAATAATCCTGTTTATCGGGTTATCTGTATATTTATCAAGTCGCGAGAATAAAGAGGAGGAAGTAGAGTTGATGAGTGGAATACATAATGTAGTGATATCTGTCGAAGATTATGGTGATATATATGTTGAATTAGATGCTGATACGGCTCCGATAACGGTCACTAACTTCATAAATTTGGCAAATTCCGGTTTTTATGATGGCTTGACTTTTCATCGTATAATCGAGGGATTCATGATTCAGGGAGGAGATCCTGCGGGAGATGGAACTGGTGGATCTTCAGAAACTATTAAAGGAGAATTTTCTTTAAATGGTGTTGAAAATAATATATCCCATGAACGAGGAGTAATTTCAATGGCGCGCGCTAGTGATTATGATAGTGCATCAAGTCAATTCTTTATTGTTCAAGAGGATTCAACTCATTTGGATTCGCGTTATGCGGCCTTTGGTCATGTTACTGAAGGAATGGACATCGTCGATAAAATTGCGAGTGATGCTGAACCTATTGATGATAACGGTACTATCGCATCTGATGAACAGCCAGTTATTACGACGATAAAAGTGTTGGATTAAAGGGAACGATAGTTCCTTTTTTGTCTTTAATTTGTAAATATGCTATAATTGGTTTGTGGTCATTATGAAAAGATTTATTAATCGTGATACAATTTCGTTTTTTTTATATTTCTTAGCACTTTTGGTATTGGCTATATATATGAATTTTTTTACACGTGGCCTAATATCTGTAGAAGCCTATGGATTTACGGAACTTAAATATAATCTTATTTGGTTAGGTTTTTCCCTTTCGTGGATATTTACTATGATGTTCTTGTGCTATATCGTTCCTAAAAGGCGTAGAAATTTGGTCTTTGTTATCCTAGGACTTTTTTGGAATGTATTGTTTTTTGCACAAATATGTTATGTTCAACAGTTAGGTAAATTCATGATATTGTCGGACTTATTTGTGGCTGGTGAGGGTCTGCAATACGTTACGGCAATATTTTATAATATGGATATTGGCATGATACTTACTAATGTTGTATCGCTTTTACTGATAGGTTTGATTGTCTATATAAATAGAGATGCTCATAAGTGTAAAAATGTCTTTCGTCCATCAAAAGTGGTTGTAGTTATTGCTATCGCGATGATTTTGACGATGCGCTCATTGAGTTATATTGCTTTGGGAAGTTTGGCTGAAGCTAATTCATGGAAAGAAAATTACAATGCACGTAATATCTATGAGAATTTTACTAATCCTAATACAGCGATGTTTGTCAGTGGTTTTTATGAATATCATTTTAGAGCGGTCTATAAGTATTTTTATAATTTAGTTACTATTGATAAAACGGAATTAAAAAATTCAATCGATGAATATAACCGTATTTATGGAACGACACATAGAGATAATGAATATACAGGAATATTTGAAGATAAAAATGTTATTTATATAATGATGGAGAGTATTGATAGTTGGATTGTCGATGAAGAAACGATGCCGACTTTATCCCATATGATGGAGACGGGAATTAATTTTACAAATCGTTATTCGCCATTTTTCAATGGGGGGCAGACGATTAATACAGAATTTGCTTGTAATACCGGTATGTATGCTATAAGTGAGAAAGATACGATATATGATATTGACGATGTCGATTATAAATATAGTCTTGCTAATGTTTTAAGTAGAAACGGATATACGGTTAATAGTTTCCATGCTAATTCAGGAAAGTTTTATAATCGCAAGAATTTTCACCGTCTTTTAGGATATAATCATCATTATTCGTTGTATGATTTGCAAGATGAAGGAATTTTGGATCCTGATAAGAATTATTTCAGTGATTCGGTAATGTTTTCTGATGATGATGTTCTCGATTTGATGTTTTCAAGTGACAAATTTATGGCGTTTATAACTACATATTCTGCGCATCTCGAATATACAACTGATAATAAAGTCTATAAAACTTTAGATGAATATGTTACAGGGGATTATTCGGAGGAAGAAATGGTGTATCGTTCACTTGCACGTGATACTGATAATGCTATTGCTAATCTCTTAGATGAACTCGAAGAGCGTGATTTGTTGGATGATACAGTTATTGTCTTAGTTTCGGATCATTATGTATATGGATATAGTGACTCGGATTATGTAGCAGCAAAAAAGGGAGTTATTAATGATCGTAAAGAATTACAAAATACGCCATTTGTTATTTGGAGTGAAGATATCGAAGCGGAAGAAGTAGATACGATTCTCGATACTGCTGATATCTTGCCGACTTTACTCAATATGTTAGGAATCGATTATGATCCCCTAAATTATATGGGAACTGATGTCTTTGATGAAGCTCATGATGACTTTGTGTGGTTTTCTGACGGAACATATATTGCTAGTAAAGACTGTACTTTGTCGAATGAAGCAATTTTAACGAAAGTAAATTATAATATTCGCAAGAACAGAAGTATTCTTTTAACTAATTATTATGGTGATTAAATCTTTTGTGTTTGGTTATAGATGAAATGAGATGAATATTTTGGTATAATAATATAAGGTGATTTTATGAAGGATACAAAAGAAGTAGTATTATTTTTTAAGCATAATACGGTTTATAAACCATTAGATGTTGCTAAGGAATTATCCAACAGATATGAAGAGTTGGGAAATCCTTTAATACTTCCAGAAACTGCAAATAAAAAAAATCCACTAATTGTGTTTAATGAAAACAAGGATTTTCAAATTCAAGCCAATTTATTAACTTTTACTATTGTCGTCAATCATAATTGCTTTGAAAGATTGGCATCAATTATATTCGATGTCGTTGATACATTGAATGAGTTTGGATGTTCTTTTGTTAGAATTGGTTATATATCGAGTGTGTTTTTGCCTCCTCGTTGTGTCGATATTGCTAAAGAGCGTTTTTTGAAGATGGATTATATCGAAGATGTGACTGATTTTAATCTTAGCTGGTATAAGAAAATAGATACTAAGTATGGCGCTATTAATTCGTGGGAACGTTTTATTACTGATAGTGCTAATTTTGATGATCTTCTATGTCAGTATGATTTTAATTCTCCGGCTAAAGAGGAGGTTGATTTTAATATGAAATATATCAAAGAGTTCTTAAGGGTTGCCGATTCTTATATTGCCGATAGGACGGATTTTTAATGATAAAAAAAATATCGGCAATCTTATTGGTTTTTATTTGGATGATATTGATTTTTAGCTTTTCCAATCAGAATGGCGATGATTCTCAAGGTTTATCTGATCAAGTAATTACGGGAGTTGCTGATTTAATAACTGATATCGATGTTGATTCTCCAAGGATGGATGCTATTGTCGATAAGTATTCTTTTATAGTTCGTAAATTGGCGCACTTTTTTGTCTATTTTATCTTAGGTCTTCTGATAATGAATGCACTTTATATTTGGGGTATAAGACGTTATACGACGATAATATCGGCTTCTTTAGTTATACTTTATGCGATAACTGATGAAGTTCACCAATTTTATGTCGGTGGTAGAAGTTCACAAATAAGCGATGTATTATTAGATAGTAGTGCAGGTATGCTTGCCATTTATCTTTACCATAAGATTATCTATTTAAAAGGTAGGTGATACGTATAAAAAAGGTTCTTTTTAATCTGTTTTTAGCAATACTATTTAGTTTTACGCTTTTTTTGACAACTATTTCTCTAACTTTGTGTAATGATAATTATGTAATAAAAAAATTACGCGATTTCAATTATTATGAAGAGGTTTTAAAAAATATTCGCCGGGATGTAGAAAACTATGATAGCAATTGTGATTATTCGATATCTATTGATGATATTCAACATGATATTGATAATTTTGTTCGCGATAAATTTATTCGTAATGATGCGTTATCTTCGAAAATATATGTCGATAGTATTAGTGATGCGAATACTATCAAAATGATCTATGATAATAATATTCACTTTGATGGATTCTTTGATAAGTACTCTATGAATGTTATTATTTATATCACTTATTTTGTTACATTGATAGTTATTTTTGTGGTCGGTTCTATTTTCTTGAAGACGAAGAAAAAACATGATCTTTCATGGATTTTTATGATGAGTTTTGGAATATTGTTAATTATATATGGTTTCATATATTTGGGTATTACATTTGATATTGCAATAATAGATGAAATAATAAATAGCTTTAATCACATTATTCTCGGTGAAGCGATAATATTATTGGAAATTGGTGTTATATTAAAGTTAAAGTCAGGAAGAAATTCCTGACTTTTTATTTGAAAATATCATTACGTGTGATTTTTTTTATTTTATCTTTTTTTAAGGCATAATAATTTCCAAGATATTGAAAATAAAAGGTATCAAACTCTTTTGTCCTTTTGTTTCTTTTGGCAAACCAGATGATTATATATTCTCTTTTTAAATTAGTTTTTTTCGCTATCATATTTTCAAAATAGCAATCTATGGAGTTGTGATAATCAAAATATCGCCATTTTACTAATTCATCATCGTTTAACCAACTTTTTACTTTTTTTATTGGCAACATATAAAGCGTCTCCTTTATGATATGCATTTATTATAGCATAATAGAGTACTTTTTATCAACGAATGGATGAGAAAAATAACTGCTTTCTTGTGGGAAAATAAATGTATAAGAAGTGGTGATAATAATGAATATGAATGATGAAAATTATGTTTATTATTTAGTTGGCCAAAATTTGCGTCGTATTCGCAAAAAGAAGAGAATAACACAAGAAAAACTTGCTTTATTGAGTACGTATTCGCAAGGTTTTATTATGAATATAGAAAGTAAAAAATATCATCAGACATTTTCGTTAGGAACCATATGGCAATTTTCTAAAGTATTAAACGTAGATATTCGTGAATTCTTTAGACCGTTAGATTAGGAATTTTAAAATTCCTTTTTTTTCTTTTTAAATTCTCGATATACTTTGGAAATGGCCCGTTTTTCGATGCGTGATACATATGATCTAGAGATATTTAATTCTTCAGCAATTTCTTTCTGTGTTAGTTCATCAGTATTAAAAAGGCCAAATCTTTTAATAATTATTTCTTTTTCACGAGGAGTTAATATATTTAAGAATTTGTTGATGCTCTCGATATTATCTTTGGTATGTAGTTCTTCGATGATGTCGACGTTATTGGCTTTGATTACATCGATGAGGTTTATTTCATTTCCGTCTTTGTCGTAACCAATGGAATCGTTTAACGATACGTTGTTGTTGTTTTTCTTGTTGGCGCGAAAATACATTAGTATTTCATTTTCAATGCATCGAGCAACATATGTAGTAATGCGATTTTTCTTATCTGGTTTGAAAGAGTCGATTCCCTTTATAAGTCCGATAGTGCCAATACTTATGAGATCATCTGTATTATTTTCGAAACGTTCGAATTTTTTGACGATGTGAGCGACGAGTCGTAAATTATGTTCGATTAATTTATTTCGAGCTTCGCGGTCGTTATTCATCATCTTTTTGATGAGTTTTTCTTCTTCTTCTTTAGATAGAGGATTGGGAAATACATTAATAGAGTACGAACCAAATGTAAAAGATAAGAGATTTAGGATATGTATTAAGAAAACCATTTAATCACCTAATAATTTATATGATTGACTCGTAAATAAATGTTAAAATAAGTGTAAATAACTTGCATAATAATAGGAGTTTTACTATAATCTAATTAGGTGATTTTATGAAAAAATCGAGAAATCTAGTTATATATTTGGTGTTTGTCGTCGTGATATCTTTTGTATTTGCTGATAATGTTTTTGCTGACTGTCCATTGGGAGCACGGGTTACCAAAGATCTTACGGGGGTTTTAAAAATTTTTAAAATAGTTGCTCCTTGTTTAGTTGTCGGTTATTCCATTTATGAAGCAATTATGGCCCTTACCAAAGGTGATGTTGCTGCTGACATGAAGAAAGTTGCCAAGCGTTTTGCAAAACGTCTAGTATATGCGGTGATATTGTTTTTCTTACCAGTTTTAGTCGATATTATCATGCAAATGGCAGATGTTTGGGATGCGAATGGTGGCTGTGATTTTGAAGTTGATACCTCGGAGATCGAACTTTCTGCTGAAGAGAGTAAGCATTGCTCTTATTTTGATGAAAATAAATGTTCTATGAATACCGACATCTGTTCGTGGGATGCTAACGATAAGGTATGCCGTCGTCGTGAGGATGTGACTGTTGATGAGGAAAGAGAAGCTCTAACGGTTGATTGTGGATACTATGTATCGCGAAGCGAATGTAACCGTGAAAATTCTCATAATAATCAATGTAGTTGGGATACTTCGACTGATACCTGTATAAATATATCGCTTGATACTGTAAGTGGTTCTTAAAATATAAGGGAAATTTATTTCCCTTTTTTTGTGTCATCGATAGGAAAATTTGATATAATAAAAAATATATATGGAATGGTGATGTCTATGATTGATAAATTTGTTCCTGATAAGTATTTTAAGAGTATCTACGATATCAATTATAAAGCTTTGAAAAAAAGTGGAATAAAGTGCCTGATCTTTGATTTAAGTAATACGATAGCACCAGATGCTATCAAAAGTCCAACTAGAAAGATTAAAGATCTGTTTGAGGATTTAAAAGATATGAATTTTAAATTAGTTATAATGAGTAATAATTTTAAAAAGGAAGTTATGCCATTTAAAGAGTTGCTATGCGTTGATTCCTGTTATCTGTCTTTTAAACCTCTTAAGAGAAAATATAAGAAAGTTATGAAAGTATATGATCTTAAAGATAATCAAATTGCTTGTATAGGGGATCAACTATTTTTTGATATTTTTGGAGCTAATAGGATGAATTTTACTTCAATTCTCGTAAATCCGATAAGTACTGATGAATTTGCTGTAACGAAGTTTAATCGTAAGCTCGAAAATGTTGTTATTAAACACTTGATGAAGAAAGATCTTTTTGTGAGAGGAAGGTATTATGAATAAGATATGTTTTGGTTGTGGTGTAAAGTTGCAATCTGATGATAAGAATAAAGTAGGATATGTTCCAGAAGCGAAGATGGATAGCGCAAAATATTGTATGCGTTGTTTTAGAATGATGCACTATGGAGAAAATAATCATTTAGAAACACCTAAAGATATCAAAGAAATAATCAATAAAGTTAATAAAGATCAACGCTTTGTAATATTTCTCGTCGATTTTTTGAATTTAAATAAAGAAGTTATTAAAATATTTGATTCAATTACCAAGAGAAAAGTCTTAATTGTCAACAAATGTGAATTAATTCCTAAGCATATCGTAAAAGAGCGAATAATCGATTATATACGTAATTATTATGGAATTACGAGTGATATTAAATTAAAAGGGGGAAATAGCTTTCATGGAGCGAAGGTGATACTTAATTATTTAAGGAATAACGGAATAAGAGAAGCTTATATATTAGGTATTTCTAATAGTGGCAAATCGACTTTGATAAATGATTTGGTCGACATAACCGGAGTTAAAACGAACCGTATTACCGTAAATTCTCGTGCGAATACAACTTTGGATTTTATAAGGGTAAATATTGCGGATGATATTATGCTAATCGATTCACCGGGATTTATTCTTCCTGATTCTTTAGAGAATGACGTCTCTGGCAAAAAGATTACGGCTTATTCGATGCAAATAAAGATGGGAGAAACTCTTTCTTTGCTCGATGGTAAGTATTTTGTCAAGTTTGATAATGATACTGCTGTAACTTTTTATACTAATGCATCATGTGCTAAGAATGTGAAAAAATATTATCGAGCTGCTCCAGATCTTAATTATATCGTCAAGTTGGATCATGATAATATGGATCTTGTCTTATACGGTATAGGATTCCTTTCTGTTAAGAGAAGGTGCAACATAACTACAAATATACCATCAAAAAATATCGAAGTTCGTAAATCGATGTTTGGAGGTACAAATGAGTAAAATTCATGTAATGAGTGAGAATCTTGCTAATAAAATTGCTGCTGGTGAAGTCGTTGAAAGAATTAGCAGTGTCGTTAAAGAATTAGTAGAAAATAGCATCGATGCCAATAGTAAGACGATTACTGTCGATTTAATCGATAGTGGAACGCGCTTGATAAGAGTGAGTGACGATGGTAATGGTATGGATAAAGATGATGCACGTCTGGCTTTTCAACGACATGCAACTAGCAAACTGTTACGTGAAGATGATTTGTTTTTTATAAATACTTTGGGATTTAGAGGAGAAGCATTGCCAAGTATTGCTAGCGTTTCAAAAGTTGATTTAAAAACTGGACAGGGAAGTGTTGGAACACATATCGTCATTCACGGAGGAGAATTCATAACAGAGGATATGACGGATGCCAGAAAGGGAACGACGATTGAAATAGCTGATCTATTTTATAATACGCCGGCTCGTTTAAAATATTTGAAGAGCGATGCAACAGAACTTGCGAATGTAACTTCGTATATCGAAAAGTTGGCTCTATCTAATCCTTCTATTTCTTTTTCTCTTTCGAATAATGACCGACGTATTGTGTTTACCTCGGGTAGTGGAGTTTTACTGAAGACGATTCATGAAGTATATGGTTATTCCGTCAGCTCAAATATGATCGAAATAAAGGCGAGTAATGATGATTATGATATTAGCGGGTATATATGTAAACCGGCGATTTTAAAGTCCAATCGCAATCACATGACGACGATTGTCAATGGACGAATTGTCAAAAATGTCGATGTTAATAGAGCTATTAATGATGGCTATTTTACTTTTAAACCGGATATTAAATATCCTGTAGTAGTAATCAATATCGATACTGATCCGACTTTGATCGATGTCAATATTCATCCGACAAAACAGGATATTAAGTTTTCAAAGATAGATGAATTAAATAATCTCATAAAAGATACGATTGGGCATGCGTTGCGTCAAAGTTTGTTAGTGCCGAAAATTGAAGTAAAAGTTCCGGAACCGACTTATAATGAGATTAGTATGCCATTTGTCGAAGAAGAGACGGAACATTATGAAAATACGATTCAAACAGATATGGACTTTAAAGAAGTAATTTTACCAAAAGACGAAAATGGAGAAGATTCGGTGCGCGCTACCGAAGAAGAAAATGTCTTGATAAAAAAACTCGAGTTATATCCAGTTGGAGTAGTATTAGGAACTTATATTATTGCGCAAAATCAGGATGGTATGTATATGATTGACCAACATGCTGCTCAGGAACGTATCAATTATGAGAAAGTATTAAATTCGTTGAGGGAGAACGAGGTTCATACGACTTCGTTGCTCGTTCCAATTACAATCGAATTATCGAGTTCTGAGTATTTAAAAATAAAAGATAATCTAAATGTTTTAGAAGAACTCGGTTTTAAAGTTACAGAATTTGGAATAAATACTTTTTTAGTTACGGAACATCCGACATGGCTTATTGAAGGAAGAGAAACGGAAAGTGTTAAGCGAATATTCGATATAATTATCGAAGGGAAGTATCTTTTTGATCGCGTTAAATTTCAGGATCATATTGCTGCTACTATGGCATGTAAGATGAGTGTTAAGGGAAATGAAGCAATCACATTAGAACAGGCCGAGAACTTACTAGACGACTTGGTATTGTGTGATAATCCGTACAACTGTCCGCATGGACGTCCGACAATTATTACGTTTACTCGTTATGAATTAGAACGAATGTTTAAGAGAGTTATGAACTAGTCGTAAGACTAGTTTTTTGTTTACGTAAAATTTGAAAAAAGTGTAATTTTTTCTTGTGCTTATATATAGAAAGTAGTATATTTGATGTATACAGTGGTAGATTGTGGAAGAAAGTGGGGGATTTTAATGCTAATGGGTGAATATCATCACAACATTGATGAAAAAAACCGTTTAGTTATTCCCTCAAAATTTCGTTCGGAAATAGGGGAAAGCTTCATTGTAACTCGCGGTTTGGATAAATGTCTTTTCGTCTATTCACTTGTCGAGTGGAATAAGATAGTCGATAAGTTAAAGACATTGCCTTTTACGCAAAAAGATGCCCGTAATTTTACACGTTTCTTCTTATCTGGTGCTGCTATGTGTGAATTCGATCGTTCTGGTCGAGTTAGTATTACCTCCCCCTTGATCGAATACGCCGATATAACGAAAGAGTGCGTTATAATCGGCGCTAACGATCGTTTAGAAATATGGGCGAAGGAATCATGGGATAAATTCATCAGTGATAACGAAGATCAATTATCTGATATCGCCGAAAATTTATTCTCTGTAGGTGATTTTAATGCATAAAAGTGTTTTGCTCGAAGAAGTTATTGAAAATTTGAATATTCATGAAGATGGAATATATGTCGACTGTACTTTGGGATATGGAGGACATAGTTCTGAAATTTTAAAAAGAATTAAAACTGGATATCTGTATGGTTTTGATCAAGATGATCAAGCAATAGAGTTCAGTTCAAAGCGATTAAGTGCTATTAGCGATTGTTTCCAAATAATTCATGCAAATTTTAAGGATTTAAAAAAATGTATGGACGAAATTGGCGTATCAAAAGTTGATGGAATTCTTCTGGATTTAGGATTTTCTTCTCCGCAGATTGATGATGCTGAACGAGGATTTTCTTTTATGAAGGATGCACATTTAGATATGCGAATGGATAGAAGACAAAAGATGAGCGCATTTGACATTGTAAATTCGTATAATGTTGCTGATCTTACAGATATATTTTATCGCTATGCTGAAGAGAAATTTTCTAAAGTGATTGCTTCGGCAATTGTGAAAAATCGACCGATAAATACTACGATGGAATTAGTTGAGGTCATAAAGGGGTGTGTTCCTAAGAAATATTTTCTTACGAGACATCCTGAACGAGTTATATTTCAAGCTATTCGTATTGAAGTTAATCATGAGCTCGATTATTTAAAAGAGGTTTTGCCGCAAGCTGTTGATATGTTAAAACCAAATGGGCGAATGTGTGTAATTACATTCCATTCGTTAGAAGATAGAATTGTCAAGAAATTTTTTAAGTGTGAAAGTGAAATCGATCCTCTAGTAAAGGGACTTCCAAATATCCCCTTAGAGTATCGTCCACATATAAAAGTGGTGAATAAAAAGCCGATTCTTCCTATAGAAGAGGAGATAAAGGAAAATAGTCGCTCGAAGAGTGCAAAGTTAAGAGTAATAGAAAGGGTAGATTAAAATGAAAAAGACGACAGGACCGGTTATAAAATTGCGCAAAGGAGAAAAGCTAATTATGACATTGATTGCAATTTTTGCAGTACTCACTCCTGTTGTAATAGTCTATTCTAGTGCTAGTTTATCTAGTTCAAATATCGAGGTGGAAAAGCTTAGACAACAAATAGAAGAACAGGAAAACATTAACGCTAGTCTTTCGATGCAAGTCGATGAGTTAGCAAGTTTATCGACTATTCAAGATGTTGCAAAAGCTTATGGACTAAGTTATAATAATGACAATATAGTAGTAGTCGAATAATATAAGCGAAAGAGGTAACGTTATGAAATTTAAGGGCAATACAATTAAAATAAACTGGATATTTATTCTTTGTATTGTCCTTTTGTTTGCTCTTTTTTTTGTAAAGCTAGGATATGTTGCTTTAGCAACTGAAGTTGAAGGTACTAATCTGACAGAACTTGCAGAAAGTCGTACAACTGCTACGCGTACCTTAAAAGCATCACGTGGAGCAATTTACGATCGTAATGGTACCGCACTTGCTCAAAATACGAATTCTTATACGGTTATTGCTTATCTTTCGGATAGCCGTACAACTGATGAGAGATATCCTAAACATGTTGTCGACAAAGAGATGACGGCTGAAGCTTTATCGGAAGTTCTCATTAAATTGGATGAAACCATGACTAAGGAGTATATATTAGGCCTTTTAAATAGCGATTTATATCAAGTTGAATTAGGTCCTGGTGGTAGAGGAATTAGTGA
Source organism: uncultured Bacilli bacterium (assembly GCA_944358235.1). Lineage (GTDB taxonomy): Bacteria > Bacillota_I > Bacilli_A > RF39 > UBA660 > CAG-582. The sequence continues at coordinate 7,291 of CALVQL010000005.1, read as the reverse complement.
GATAACTAAACAGCAAATTGAGGCTCTCTCTTTACCTGGTATTGATTTTACTAAGACGTCAAAAAGATATTATCCTAATGGCGATTTTGCTTCGTATGTCATCGGTTATGCCAAGAAATATGATGGGTCTGAAGAGATTGTTGGAGAGTTAGGTATAGAAGGGTACACTGATCGTTATTTAAAAGGAACTGATGGTTCTATCACTTATCAAAAGGATGCGTATGGTTATCAAATGGCAGATAGAATGACTTATACTACTCCGGCTGAGGATGGTATGGATGTCTACTTAACTTTAGATGCTAACGTTCAATTGTATTTGGAAAATGCTGTTACGGAATTTGAGGCATATGATCCGAGTTGGGTGTCGTTGACGGTTGCGGATGCGAAGACGGGAGCAATTATTGGAAGTGCTACTAGTCCAAGTTTTGATCCAAATAAACTAAATATTACGAATTATAATAATCCGTTGACTTCATATACTTATGAACCTGGTAGTACGATGAAGATATTTTCGTTTATGTCGGCAATTGAAGAAGGAAAGTATGATGGAACAGAAACTTATAAGTCAGGAACTATAACTGTCGATGATTATACTATAAAGGATTGGAATCGTGTCGGTTGGGGCGAGATAACATTTGATACCGGTTTTACTTATTCTTCTAATGTTGCTGCTATTATGCTGGCTCAGAGGTTAGGAATAAAAACTTTGAGTAATTACTATACTAGTTTGGGATTCGGTGCTCAAACGGGTATTGAGTTAGCTAATGAGTATAAAGGAGAAGTTGATATTCAATATGGAACAGAACTTGCTGCAGCATCATATGGCCAAGGAATAACGGTAACTCCTATTCAGATGATTCAAGCTCTAACTGCTTTGACAAATGATGGTACAGTTTTAAAACCATATATTATCGATAAGATCGAGGATCCCAACACTGGCGAAACAGTTTACCAAGGTAAACGTAATGAGGTAGCAAAAGTTTATTCGACATCGACGGTAAATAAAATGATCGAGTTACTCGATTTGACGGTAAATGGTGAAGATTCGGCTGCAACTGGAGCTGTTTATCATACTGATGCTGTGCGTTTAATTGGAAAAACTGGAACTGCTAATTATATTGGTGATGATGGACAGTATGTTACTGGTACGTATAATGTTATTCGTTCGTTTGCGGGAATATTTCCAAAAGAAGATCCTGAATATATTATCTATGTTGCCGTAAAAGACTTTCAAGGTAATAGTTCTAAGATGGGAGCTATTATTAAAGAGTTAGTTGAAAGTGTCGCTAAATACCGTAATTTTGATGAAAGACCAAGTGAGAAAGATGATTCTAAAGTAATAACTGTCGATAATTTTATTAATACTACAACAATTTCAGCTTCAGCTAAGTTGGGAAAACTTGGAGTAACACCGATTGTTATTGGTGATGGTGATGTTGTAATTGGTCAATATCCGGAAGCCGATACGACGACTTTACAGAGTTCTAAAGTGTTCTTGATTACGAATGGATCACAGATTACGATGCCAGATGTTATGGGATGGAGTAGTAGTGAATTTATCAGTTTCTGTAATATCGTCGGAATTAAATATGAACTGATTGGATACGGTTATATTCAATCGACAAACTATAATGCAGGTGATATAATAGACTTGAATTCGACGATTGTTGCAAATCTAGTAAATACTAGTCCCGGATCGTTGGTGACAGGAAAAGGTGATGAAGATGACGAAGAATGATAAAAGCAAGAAGAAAATCGAAAAGAAAGAAACTCCGGGGGTTGTTCGAGGATTGAAGAAATTCTTTAACAGCCCTGTTCCTTTAATTGTAGTATTACTATTTATTAATGCCTTTTTAGTTATATACATATCACAATATAATGCTAAAAACAGAATATTTGTAGGATATGTCGACGAGGAAGAGGTACAAGTTGCTAATATTCATTATTTTACTAATGGTGATATGAATTATTTTTATGCATCAAATGCCTTATATTTGGCTGATGATCAAGATATATATTCATATCAAATTGGATATTATGTCGTCGATAGTAAAAACAATTATATCGAGTTAGCGACGCGTAGTAATTCATTGGAAAATAGTACTTCTTTAAAAGATGTTGTAGATGAAATGAGTGGGTGGAGCTTTGCTGAAGCAGATAAGAGTGAGTATTTCTTTACTAGTGAAGTGTTAAAATATATGGATAATTTACACTTTGTAATTAAAGCATCGACGGAAGAAGGTTCGACGTCCGCAGATGTTTATTATGATTTTAAAGTTGATACAACTAAAGTTACGAAATAGGACTGATGATTTGTGAAAAATAATATATTTGAGCCGGTTTTTATAAATTGTATGGTGTATCGCCATTCAATTGGTGAAAACGGAATAATATTGAAACTTATCGATTCTACTGAACAATTTCATGAATTATGTGTACGATATGATTCGTCAGAATATAATTTTTTGAAAGAACATATATCTGCTGATTTTTCTTCTTTAAATGGTGAGATGATGTCTTTAGGGGTTGTCGATAAAAGAATAATCGCTTTAGCTTCATATGATCGAAAGTATTATCAATTTCTTTCTGATTTTTCGTTTGCTCGTACAAGTGTAACTTTGTGTGATGAGAATGCAAGATATCTAGAAGGAAAATACGAATTAAAGATTCGAGATGTCTGTGATTTTTTGTCGTTGTTGATGAGGCAATATCACAATTTTAACGTTGTTATGACGCAAATTGTCAGTGTGTCTTTAAAAGATGGAGGTTATGTCGTCAACCTCGATAGTAATGATACTTCTTATGAACTTTATTTAGAAAATAATACTCCTGAGAATGCATCTTTTCGTCGCATGATTGCAGAAGACTGTGTTGGAAATAATATGACTCCTTCTTTTAGGTTCTATAATCGATATTTTCCGTTAATTGTCATTGGAAATGACGTCGTAGGGTATATCGATTGGAAAAATAAAGATGTTTATATAAATGATTTTCCTTTTGGTTGGAAAGGCGCTGAATATATTGATAATATTTCGGAAACTTTTGAAGAAATTGATGATTTAAAACAAGTTATCTTAAATTTAAAACCCGTTAATTAGAATGTCTCGATGAGACGTTCTTTTTTTGTAAACATGTAAGGTAAATGGCGTGAAAATTGCAATATATGGTATAATAATGTCGGAGGTTGTTTATATGAAAATGGTTCAATTAGGAATTAATAAGTATCGCTTTTTTCTATTATTGTTTGTCGTTATAATTTCTTTTGGAATTAGTTTCTTTTTATTGCGTGAAGAAGAGATAATTTCCGTCGATTTAGTCGGCAGTGAACAACAATATCTTCCTCTTAATTCGAACTATATAGATCCAGGTTTTAAGATAATGATTAATGATCGGGTTGTCGATGAAAAAGAGTATAATTATACTGTCGACAATGACATTAACGTTAAGGTTTTGGGCGATTATGAATTGGTATATCATATAAATTATAATGATGAGGAATTCGTTTTAAAGAGAAATATCTCGGTAGTTGATACTACAAAGCCAGTAATTAATGTCAGTAAGAATCCTGTAGAGATATATTATTGTGATAAAGAAAGCAATATAAATTTGGAATATACAGCTGTAGACGACTATGATGGGGTAATAACAGATAAAGTTGAGGAGATACGTGAAAATGACAGGATTATATTATCTGTTAGTGATTCAAGTGGCAATTTAACCGAAGTTGCTGTGGAAATTACCTATACAGATGAAGTTCCGCCGATTATCGAGCTAGTCGGTAATGAAGTAGTGTATTTGAAAAAGGGAGCAGAGTATGTCGAGCAGGGAGCTTATGCTTCTGACGGCTGTGGAAAGAGTATTGATGAGGATATAAAGATATCGCACAATGTCGATGTGAATGTTCCGGGAGAATACGAGGTTATCTATGAGGTTAGTTCATCAACCGGTAAAACCGCTATAAAAAAAAGAACAGTAGTTGTCTATGAATATAACGGGGCAAGTACCAACCCTCAACAAGATGATAAAGTTGTATATTTAACTTTTGATGATGGACCGGGAGTATATACTGAAGAAATTCTCGATATTTTAGCCAAATATAATGTCAAAGCAACATTCTTCGTTACTAATCAGTTTCCGAAATATATTCATCTTCTCAGTCGCGAAGCAGAAGAAGGGCATACTGTTGCGGTGCATACTTTGACACATAAATGGTCGATTTATCAAAGTGTCGAAACTTATATGAAAGATTTTAATGATATGAATGATATCGTGCAAAAATATACTGGTAAGAGGACTCGTTTGTTTAGATTCCCTGGTGGTAGTAGTAATACTGTTAGTAAGAAATATGCCAGTGGAGTCGTCAGTGCTATAAGCGATAGAATGACGAAGGATGGGTATATATACTTCGATTGGAACGTCGATAGTGAGGATGCTGCTGGCGCCAATAAAGAGCAAATATATAATAACGTAATTTCCGGAATGAAAAGTAAAAAAAATGCTGTCGTTTTAATGCACGATATTAAGAAACATACGGCTGAGGCTTTAGAGGATATTATAAATTATGGTTTAGCTAACGGTTACACTTTTAAAGCTTTAGATGAGATGTCGCCAACTGTTCATCACCCGATAAATAATTAGTTTGCTAAATTGGGAAGACTATTTTATAATAGGGTATATGGAGGGTTTTAGCATGGCACGTAAGAAAAATGAAGAGGTTTTGGAGAACAAAGAAAAAGAAAAATTAATTCAAGATATTTATTCGGATATAAAAAAAGAAATCATTACTAAATTGAGCGCAGATATAAAGGAAAGTGTTCAAAGAGATTTTGATGACAACTATAAAGAAAAGATAAAAGATGAAATTGGTAAGGAATTGAAAGAGGAACTCGAAAAGACGATACGCAAAGATCAGAAACGCTTGATTTCTCGAAAGAATTTTAAGATTTTTCGTCTATCGGTTTATATACTTGTTTTAATTGGATTATCACTCTTTTTAACTTATCGTCTTTATCGAGCCGGTGAATTGACTTTTTTCAATAGATATCGCATTGTCGAAGTTGGTGAGGATGAAAATCCTTCACAAGAAAATACAAATGAAGAGATTGTGAAGGATCGAGAATGGTATATAGAAAATTATAGTTATCTTTTAGATAATGTTCATGTTACCAATTTGGAATTGTTGAAAGGCGCTTATGATGCTGCTGATATTGATATAACTGATAAATTAGCTATGAGTTATAAAAATCTTAGTGATGACGATATTACTGTCGATAATATGATATACTCCTTTGAATCATCACGCTTGCAAGAGGAATATGTGACGATATTTGGTGTAGATAATAATTTTGAATTCGTCAATTTTACTGTTGATGGCATGAGTTACGTCTATTCTCAACGTCAAGGATTTTATATTGCGATAAGTGATAAAGATCTAGAAGATCAAGATGTTGTAAATTTTGTGACCGATATTACTGAGGAGGATAATGAGATAATCATCACGGCTTCGGTTGCATTAGTAAGTGATGGAAAAATTTATAATATATATAATACTAATGAAGAATTGGGAGATTATAGCGAGGATGGCGAAAGTTATATAGATTCGCTCTCGGAAGTTAGATACGTCTTTGTTTTGAATGATGGAGAATATGTCCTTGATGCGATATCTCGAGTTGTTTAATAAAAAAAATGATAGGGTGATTTAGTGAAAAAGCTTCTTTTGACACTTTTAGTCTTTACTATATTAATCGTAGCGATTAGTGTGATTGCGTTATTAATTGTACCGGATTCTCCTAGTGAGTCTCTTACGACAACGACACTTGCTCCGACAGCTGAAGGGTATTCGAGTATAGATAATGGTAGTAATTATCAAGCTTTTGCTATAAATCGTGAGTTAGATAGTAATTTTTCGATGAATTTTGAAGAGCATATTATCGAGTATAGTGATGGAATACTTAAGATAAATGATATAGATATATGTTCGGATGTTATCTTAAATCGTAATTTTGCGCTTTATAATGAAAGACTGTTAGTGTTATCGTGTAATTTAAAGGCGTCATTTAAATCGTATATAATCATCTATGATTTATATAACAACGAGTTTGAAATTATCGATTCGATAGAGGACAGATTTGTATCTATTGACGATAATCTTATATTTGAAGATATTGGATTTGCCTTTGATACGAGGATCGTCGATGATGATAGAATTTACGTCAATAATAGTGATTATGATATATGTTCGTTTGATTATGCCGGGGATACTATTGTAATTGCTAATGTTCAGTATATCTATGATATGAATAGTAAAAGTTTTAATGATTATGAAATAGTGTCGTCTTTAGATTATGAAGCTTATAAAGCTTCAAATCAGTTGTGTTAAGGAGTTTTGTGATGAGTAAATTTAGTAAAAAAAATGCTATCTGCCTATCGCGAAAATAAGAAAAGTACTATTGCTATCTATTTGATTTTACGTATTTTGGTAATATTGTGTATGATTTTGGAAATGTTAAGAGGAGAGATAAATAATGTCCTTTTATGTTTTCTATCTCTGGTATTATTCACTTTGCCAACATTTATTGAAAGTAAATTTCAGATTAAACTTCCTGATGTCTTTGAAATAATAGTATATTTTTTCATTTTTAGTGCAGAAATTCTAGGAGAAATAAATAACTTTTATGGCATTATCCCTTTTTGGGATACAATGCTTCATACGATAAATGGTTTTTTAGCTGCCGGAGTAGGATATTCTCTTTTTAATCTTTTAAACAAGAATAGCAAGCATATTAAGTTATCACCGGCGTATCTTTCTTTAGTAGCGTTTTGTTTCTCGATGACGATTGGTGTCGTATGGGAGTTTTTTGAATACACAATGGATAAAGTATTCTTGATAGATATGCAAAAAGATCAAATTGTCGATAGAATTTCTAGTGTCTCTTTAGATCCGGAAGCTAGTAATCGAGCAATTGTCGTCAAAGATATCAATAAGACTATATTGTATGATTCTAATGATAATGTTTTAACTGTCGTCGAGGGTGGATATCTCGATATTGGTATAAATGATACAATGAAAGATTTGGTAGTTAATTTTATTGGAGCATTTGTATTTTCGGTATTTGGATATTTTTATACGATTAATTCGGAAAAACATGCACTTGCCTCTAATTTTATCATTGTTTCTAATGAAAAATAAAAACTGCTCATTAAGAGCAGTTTTTTAAAACTTCTAAAAAAGAAGTTGAAAATCAAATTGGTGACCCGTACGGGATTTGAACCCATGAATGCATGCGTGAAA
>CALVQL010000004.1 GCA_944358235.1 uncultured Bacilli bacterium | reverse complement strand
GTTCTAAGTTATCGGTTTCATTAACTAATTTTTTATCATTGCTCATCTTAGATATGTCGTCTTCCGGCGAAAAGTTCTCATAATGTGAAAAATATAGTAAGTTATCATCAAAAGAGAAATTCTCACTATCATTAGAATTTACAAATCTAGTATTGGGCATTAAAATACCTGCCGCAATATTTTTCTCAATCATAAATAATATGACTTGAAAGCGTTCCATAACGCGTAAGGGTGATTCTAAAAGGTATTTCGAAAGTAATTCAAACTCATCAAAAAATTCATGACTTCTGATCAAATCGACGAGATTCATCGATAATATTTTTACAATTTTATAAGCAAAAAAAATATCGCCTTCAACCTTCTCTTTATCGAGATTGCCATATACTTCATCAACTCGTGACATCAATGCATCATCTAATGAAAATGATCTATTTTCCATAAGCGATAATGATTTAGCAATACCTTCGACATCGGTATTGTCAAATGCTTTTTTTACTTCTCTCTTAACCTCAGTATCAATTCTTTCTTGTAAATAATCCGAAAAGCGAGCGATTGCTGATTCCATTATAATTCCCCCCTTTTTTATACGTGACATAGTATACTCGGTTATCATTTTTTTGTCAAATTTCCGTATATAAAATAATAATAGATGTACCCTATAAATGGTGGTTATAATGTACTATCTCAATAACTTTTTTTTGTTTTCTATATTTGGTTTTTTCTTTGAAACTCTTATCTTCTATATATTTAACATTCATAAATATAGTGGCTTTTTATATTTATGGTGGACGCCATTTTATGGTTCGGGAGTATTAATAACTATCTTACTCTATAACTATTTGAGTACTAAGATAAGCGATAAAAAAAGAAGACTTATCACACTTTTTATCTTAAACTTTTTTATATTAAGTCTTCTTGAATTTGGCGGTGGATTATTCCTAGAAAAGCTTTATGGATATCCCTTATGGGATTATACCCCACTTCCATTAAATGTTGGAAAACATATCTCAGTTGGAACATCATTGTTATGGAGTGTTTTTTCCGTTTTATATATATTATTTATAAAGAAACATAGTGACAAGATAGTAAGCAAGATTCCTCGAGCAATTACGATAATTGTTACTATCATATTTATTCTAGATAATATTTTAACAATTACCAAATTGATATCGATTAAAGAAATGTTGATTAAGTGAATAGAATACACAGATCAACTCTATAGCTTACATTATCGATAATCAGATATACGTCGTATTTTCCAGGATTTATATCATAATATGTACGTCCCTTTAAATATGGTATAACGTAATTTTCTTCTCCGATTAGAACAATAGATAGTTCCTGATAACTTTCAGGATCTAAATCAACAGCAACACTGTTTTGATAAAATTTTACGATATTAGGATAATCTTTAGCATTTTTAGATAATTCTTCACTATCAATTAAAACACTCTTATCTTCATTATTAAAATAGGTATAATTTTTTAATGAATAGTTCGATATTTCATCAGGTAAATATTCAAGACTCGTTCTAAAAAGGCGATCAGAAATATCAGCATCAAAGATGACGTTTTTATCAGAATCATATAGAACAATATTGGAATACGTATTATCGATAAATTCATAAATACTTTCGTTATTATTAATAGCACTATCAGTAAATAAATAAGAAAATGTTACGAGTTGATAATCATCATATTTTTTAAAACCTCCAAGAGCATAGGAAAATTTTTGTGATGGTTCTTCTATAGAATCGACTTTAGAAATCGTCATATCATCAATATTAATATCTAATACCAAGGCCGAAGCTTGATTAGTGGAAAAGTATGAAAGATATTTTTCGGTATTATTTTTTTCATCAAAATCATTGTTATAAATAGTTAAAGTATTATTATCGATCATTCTAGCTTCGTGTTGACCATAAGGCATTGGAGTATCAGCAGTTGGTGTTAAAAGATACTGATGTAAAAATTCTGGAGTATCTTCATAATTGCTATAAATCCAATTTATCTTATGGGTATCATAATTTATAGACATGACCATATTCATACAACGAAATGATATAACTAAGTTTTTAGTTTCTTCATCATAATAAATAGAATTTATCCCCATTCCCCATGGTAGAGAAAGACGATATTCCGAATAATCTTCACTTAAGCTTGTAAATACATCGTCGATATCGATGAAGTCGATTATATTTCCCGTATCCAGATCGAGACGATATACTAAAGACATGTGGCTTTTGTTCTTGTCCATACTGTCGCCCGCAATTAAAACTGTCCCATCACTTAGGGCTTGCATATCGTGGTGATACATGTATTTGGAATCATACCTACTAATTATTTTTCCCATATAATCGATGCGATAAATTCCCGTAAAATTAGAAACTTTATCACTAATATATTCCTCAACACCAACAAGAAAAGTTCCATCTTGTAGTGGCTCAATACTTCCCTGACTGGCAATATTAAGTTGCCACACTAATTCACCAGTACTATTAAAAGCCGCATAAAGCAAAGCAGAAGTCGATGATGAGGTAAAGTATAGTTTTCTCGGATCGGAATCGGTCTTTGAAACGTCTAATTTAGTAGTAACTTCTTCAGATAGTTCTGTCGTTATTTCAAGATTTTTAGAAGAATCATCACTTCCGACTAAGCGTACTATATTTTTATAATTGGCCTGAAGCAAATAAATGGGAATTAGATGCTCCTTTGTCTTAGTTGTCGTATAAAGGAAGTTATTATTGACATAGATATCATATGAGATATCGTCTTCGGTATTAAAGATCACGAGAGCTGTTAATGGACTTATTTCGTAAGGATTGACGATTACTTTGGGATTATTTAAGGTATAATTTTCTGATAAACTCGCTCTTATTAAATCATCAGTTTGAGCTTGACGTTCGATAAGATCATCTAAAGGATATGTGATTTCAAGAGTTTTATTCTTATACACAAAAAAGATAATTATTCCCAAGATGATAGTGATAACTGTTACAATAATTACTACAATCCTACGTCTCATTTTATTACCTCTATTTCTATAATATAAGATAGCAAATTCAAGGGAGTATTTCTAAGTGTTCTAGCAATATCTTTATTCCTAGACTTATCAATACCAATCCTCCTAAAACAAGGGCTTTTTCATTTAATATGCTCCCGAAGATATTGCCGATTTTAGTCCCAAGCATAGTTGTTATGAATGTTGCTAAAAAAGTTATTAATGTTGCAAGAAAGATATCGACATTTAAAAACGAATAAGTTATTCCAACTGTAAAAGCATCAATACTTATCGCTATAGATATGACTAGCATTGCCCGAAATGCTAAACTATCACAATCAGATGCAGCATCTTCCTTTGCTTCTTTAATCATATTTATCCCTAAATATAATAGCACAAAAAAAGAAATCCAATGATCGACACTTAATAACCAGCCTTTTAAAATATTTGCTAAAAAGTACCCTATTAAGGGCATCATTGCTTGAAATATCGCAAACCAAATGCTAATAATTAGCATCTTTTTTATATTCAAATTAGTTACTTCAATACCTTTCGAGACAGCTGCTGCGAAAGAGTCCATACTAAGTGCTAGACCTAAAACAATTAACTCAAATATATTCATGGTTTTCTCCTTCACCACATATTCGTTAAATTACCATCCTCTTCATAAACTTCATCTAATAAAATAACGTACATCCAGTCACTATCTAATAGTTCTTGACGTGTATAGGTATTGACATGAATGTCGTAATCCAGTGATTCTGCAACATAGTAATGTTCGTCATCCATTCCTATTAAAATCCCAATATGGCCATAGGTACTCATCAAGTCACCAACTTTAACTTTTCCGCTGTCAAGATTTTCAGAATTTATGGTAAGACGAGTTCCTAAATCGTCAAGATCGGTATCTTTTTCGGGATTAATTCCTGCTCCTCCATCTTTGACATCAAATCCAGCATTATATAAAGCCCAAGAAACATATCCACTACAATCAAGGCCATTACTACTTGTCGTATTTACAACCCAAGAATATAACGGACAGCCCCAGATAGCTGGGCCATAAAGACTCGCTTCGAGATCTTTAAACTTACTTTCACTTAAGTATAAGCCAACATGATAATAACGTCCCTCGCCATCGACATATTTACGTCCACCTGCTGTTTCTAGGCGACCGTTTTCATAGAAATAACTTATGCGATATGGAAATTCCAATACGAGGAAGCGAGCAGCAGCAACGGCACCAGCACGCGTTTTGTATCCAGCCTCATCAATACGATAAGCGAGCAATTTATCGAGTAATTCTGCTTCTTCTTCAGTATATTGATTGCATTTTAAATATTCTTTATCGTTATCGATAACCGGTGTCGTAATAAGATCTGTTACTATGACATTAATACTTTCTGAAGTATCGGCTTTACTGGCAGAAATTACGACTTCTCCAGCTGAGAAACCCGTAATAATTCCCGATTCAACTGTTGCAATTTCCGAATTAGATGAAGACCAATCAAGATCACTACGATTAGCATTAATGGTAATACTTTCACCTACTGCTAAATATATATTATCGCGATCTAATTCTATGACAATGTTTGGTTTTTGATAATTAAGAGCAGCGTGGATCTCATCATCGGTATACCACAAGAATCCACCAACTGCTGCTACTACTAAGATGCATAATAAAAGTAAAAGTGCTTTTTTCATATCCATCATTCCTATATAAATTATAGCATAATAAAAACCGTTAATTACGGTTTTTTAAGAACTTTACATTTATTTTCGGTAATTGAAATTCATTTGATTTTTTGTATCCAGTAATACGTTTTAATTCTTGAATTTCACTTACTTTGACGTATGTATTTAAAGACATGATAAATGCAGCAGCACTGATTAATGAGAACAATACTAAAGATAATAAGAAAAACAGATACACACCAGAAAAGAAAGATAATACGACAATTCCACCGCAAACAGAAACCATAAGCAAATTAAACAAAAGCATCAAAGCTCGTTCTTTACTAGTATTTTCATAATCATCAATCTTGTGAGCAATATCGATTTTGTTTTTGACGATTGCACGATTGATTTTAGAAAGATTGCTACGAGTGTTTTTCACAGTTCGATAATTTCCAATATTAGAAAAAACGCGAATGTTATCGCCATCAAATTTGTAATCGACGACATATTTTGTATAACGATGCTTTAAGTACGCTTCTTTTTTTAATTCAAGTTCCTTAAAAGCATCGGTAATGGTAGATATTCCTTTACTCTTTTTCATAATCACTCCCCCTTAAATTGTCATTTATAATATCACAAATATTAGATATTTTCAAACCGATATTCTATTTTATGCTAATATTTTTTAAAATATGCTATAATACTTATCGTACTTGAGGTGAAATGGATGTCAAATTCATATGTAATAAAGAAAACCAACATTTTATTAGCAGAGACAGTCAGATATTCTGATATCGATCTGAATAGCAAATTACTTATCTGTGAAAGTTCCGGAAAGAAAGTCCAAATCAGAAAAGTTCTATTTCTCGATAAGCATTTTTTTGATATGCGAACTGGTGATGAAATATTCTTAATAAATAGAGATGAATCCGGTCTTATAATACCAGAAGTCTATGCTAATACTACTTATATTATCGAGTTATATAAAGATCCTAACGTTATCGAATCTGATTTAGTAAAAGCTATGCATATTTACGAAAACTTTTTAAAGAAAGAAGCCTTGGTTGCTGAAAAGAAACTTATAAAATTTCCCCAAAGAAGATTATATTAAAAGGAAGTCTAAGACTTCCTTTTATTCGAGATTTAATTTTTTAGTCATATTGTTGACGGTTATAAAATAGTAAACTGCTGACATGACTAGGCTTATTACTAAAGCAACTAAAAGATAACCGTTTATAAATTCAATTGAAACATTTTCTGAATTTAAAGTGTTCCACCACGACTTATTTAAATATACCGGAACGATCAATAGAACTACTGATACTATCTGATTTATATAATAAATTGCTATGTAATAGACAAAGGACATGATAAATTTATTGTTATTGTGTTTCTGTCCAAAAGAGATTGCAGCAAATACACAGGTGAAGAAGGAAATAAATCCTAAGAAGAAAGCAACTATGATGATTATCCAGAAAGATAGTCCAAGCACTTCAACAGAGCTAAGCCAAACCTCTTTTAATGCTGTAAATACACCGTCGATCATGAAAAGACGAATAGCAATACAGAGAATTATTACTATTGTTGATATCACCATCAAAATGAAACCATCGATAATCTTAGAAAGAACAAGAGTACTCTTCTTTACCGGCAATGTATGAGTTAAATATGCTTCATCTTTAACCATCGTATTATAATATTTCATAACGACTATTCCTAAAGTAAAGAATGGTATTGCTATCATAGCTAAAATGAAGAAAAATAGCATGAATCCAGCAGGAATACTTAAAAAGGATAGATGATCTACTAAGACATCAAATAAACGTGATACTATTGCGAGAACAATTCCTATAAGATAGATTGGTAATACCCCTTTTAACAAACTCTTTAAATCATATTTCATCAACTTTGCTAACATTTGAATTCCTCCCTAAATAGATTATCAATCGTCATTTTACGAACACTGCGAATTTCTTCAGCACTTTCATTTAAAACAATTTTGCCGTCATTGATAAAGATAACATCATCTAAAATACGTTCTATATCGGCAATAAGATGGGTACAGATAATCATGCTCGAGCCTTCATTAAAATTTTCTAGTATTGTATTTAAAATATAATCACGGCTAGCCGGATCGACTCCACCTATCGGTTCGTCTAAGATGTAAAGGTCGGCTTTTCGACTCATTACAAGTATCAATTGAACTTTTTCTTTTGTTCCCTTACTCAAGGTTTTTAATTTAGTTTTACTGTCTATTTTTAACTTATCGAGCAATTTATGAGCTTTATCCTCATCAAAATCCGTATAGAAATCTTTAAAATAAGCTATTACTTCTTCGACTCTTAAATTCATATTAAGGTACGTTCTTTCCGGAAGATAAGAGATTATTTTCTTGCTTTCTACACCGGGCTTTAATCCATTAATCAAAACTTCTCCACTAGTCGGAGTTAAAAGATCGTTGATTAGCTTAATTAATGTTGTTTTTCCGCTTCCGTTTGGTCCTAAAAGTCCATAAATATGTCCTCGTTCGATCTTTAAATTAATATCACTTAAAGCTTTCTTTGCTCCATAGTTTTTATCGACATTATGAAATTCTACTAAACTCATTTTATTTTTCCTCTCTTCTATCTTTGATATACTTTATGACCTGTTCATCGCTAATATTTAAACGTTCTAATTTTTTTAGGCATTCTTCAAGAGCTTTTATCGCCAATGATTTCTTCTGATTATCGATCAATTTATGATCGTCTGTCACAAACTTACCAGAAGTACGGTTAGTAATTATTAATTTTTCATCTTCTAACTCATTTAAAGCCCTTTGAACAGTATTAGGATTGACAAAAAACATCGCCGAAAATTCTCTAACTGACGGTAATTTATCACCGGCTTGATATTCACCAGTAGCAATATCGTATTTCAGAACTTCGACAAGTTGTTTATAAATCGGTTTATCGCCATTAAAATCGAACTTCATATGCACCTCCTTGTATTACTTGCTTAATACAGTTATACAATATATTTTCTATTAAGTCAATAAAAAAAGATATAAACATCCATTTTGTCGTAAACAGAGTTTATATCATAAATTATTCCATCGATTTCTTCGTTAATTTAGCTGCGTCCGGATTATTAGCTAGACTAACTTTATTAGCTTCTTCATGAAGTCGAGTGTAGACGACTTCACAAAACTGAAAAGGATTTTCAACATCATCAGGAGTTGGAATTAAAACCAAATTATTATTTTTAATTCCATCGATAAAACGCATTATAAGTGATGATGGTCTTTCAACTTTAGGATATTGCTGAGTTAATTCAAAAATCTCACTTCCATGATATTTAGCATTAATAGGTTTTAATGTTCCGATATAATGATATTCTATTTTAGGAATATTAACCTCTGTCATAGTGTAATTTCCCTCTTTATATTGAAATTCCGAATTGTCAAAATCGACATTACACTCTTGGACACTCATAGTAGAATCGGTAACATCGTAATAAAGCTCGTTACTAAGTTGATTATGCGCTGGCATCGAGATAAAGAACCTTTCATCCGATCCCTTTTTGTTACCAGATATCATATTTTTACTTCTACTAATGACTAATTCATCCGGATCAAAAAGAGAAGTTAGAATTATTCTGCCTTTGACAGTAGTTATTTCAACTTCGTCACTTTTATCATTAGCAATAACTGGGTCTTTTCCATAAATTCTTATAAAATTACTGCGTAAAAAGTAACGAAGTACATATGTAGCTTCCTCAGCATTTGGAAAAGGACCACCCATTTTAATTAAACGTTCAGCAATATCATCAGATAGATAAATCTTTTTTTCCATAAACATTTCCTTTCGTATTGCATTATTATAACACTTTTTAATTAAATTACCAATTTATAATATGTTGATCGCCAAAAAAAAAGAATGTAAATTACATTCTTTTTAACAACTAATTGTTTTTATCACTGAAGCGAACTGTTTTTTCGACGATCGCACGAGCGGCGTCAGCACTAAATGGTTTTTGAAGCATATCGACAATGTCATATCCAGTTACACGGGCAATTCCATCAGCACTATCCTCACCAGATATTACTGAAATAGGAACTTTAGAGAACAAATTATGTTCTTTTAAATAGTCAAGTACTTGATATCCGGTCTTTATCGGCATCTGTAAATCAAGAAAAGCACCAATAAGAGGTTTATCAAGATTTTCTTCGATCAATTTAATTGCTTCATCACCATCTTTAGCAATCAAAACTTCGTATTGATCTTTAAAGATTCTTTCGAAGAATTTAGTGATAACTGGTGAATCATCGGCGACTAATATCATCTTCTTTTCGCCAGAACAATTTTTTTCCGATTCGCCTTTTAAAACAAATATATATTTAACTTCTTCCTCTGTTTCTAGCCATAAGATTTTAGATAAGCCATTTTCCTTCTTAATAGGAATAATTATTCTTTCATTTTCTTCAATGCATTCATGAACATCTTTTTGATATTCGTCTATAGTATGTTTAAATTCTTCATAAGACATCGTCTTATCTACTTTTAATTTATCTGGGGTGTATTGGACATGAAAAGCTCTATCATCGCTCTTTTTTACTACAAATATATCATCAAAAAGATGTACTACTATAGTAGGTATTTTAGCAACAATACTATTTAAATCCATATCATCAACCACCTTATCCTAAATACTGTTTTATTAAAGCAATAATACGATTCGCCTCAGTCAAAAGTTCTTCGATATGTTCACCAACGTAGGCTACATTACCTTCCTTACTGGCCATTTCGTGATTATAAGATAGTTCTGCTAATTTATCAAATCCCAAATATTTCGAATCGCTTTTCATCGCGTGAACGAGAATAGCATAATTCGGCATATCACCATTATTAAAATAATTTATGATATTAGGGATACGGGTTTCCGATTCCGTCAGAAAATCCCTTAAGGTATCATTATACATCTCCATATCGCCAAGTAATTCAAGGCCTTTATTGATATCGACTCCATTATTCGTCAAAATACTTGTATCCATCATCATACCTCTATTCTGATTATATTATACCAATAATTATATGAAAAACATCAAATTTTTTAAATTTTACTCTTTTATTGACAAAAAAAGACACGATAATCATGTCTTTACTCACACCAACTATAATCGACATACTCTGTACTTATGACAGAAGGCGTCAAACTAAAAGGAAGACGTATTGCTTTAACTTTCTTAGCATTGTTTGCTCCATCGCCATTGTTTTCACAAACATCATAATAATATATTATACCCTCTTCAGTAAACTCCATCTCACCACTATCAAGACTTGAAAATTCATCTAAAGAAGCACGATTGTCGATGACATTAGCGTAATCATAACGGAAATTAGTATCTTCGATGATATTATAGAACATAATATAATTCATATAATTTCGGAAATATGCATTTGCTATAGACGTTCCTAGATTCTTATCAGATAGTAAACGCGTATTGTCTTTGACGATATTCATAATATACGATCCATCAGTATATTCGATAATGTAATAATAATCCATGCCATACATCGATATTTTTATATTACATCCATTAGAACACATATCTTGTAAAGAAGTTGCCTCATTAGTTAGTGTCAAATCAGTAAATGTCAAGTTCGATATATCATATGTGTTATTCTGTTCATCTTTCTTGATGTCGTTAGTTACCGGCGTTATCTTAGCGGCTTCACGATCACGATAAAGTATCGTAATAAGTTCGATACTGACAATCGACATAAATAAAATCATAACGACGATGACAAATAAAGCCATATTGTTTAATTTTCTGTTTTCCTTTTTCTTCATAATTAACCTCTTTTTCTCCTATTAAAATTTTAATACATATTCTGAATGACTTTTTTTAAACCCCAACTCATGTAATATTTCCATGAGTTCTTTTCTAACTGGAAGTACCCCAACACTCAAATTACGATTAGTAAGATTTTTTATCATATTTATAAGATCGATATAAATGCTTTTATCCGATGCATAGAGCATACTAATGTATATTTCATCAGTTATAAGATTGAAGCGAGCAACCCCTAAAATTTCGTTTTGGCGCTTGGCTATGACGATATTACTATTGTCAAAGCGAATATCCGATTCCTGCATTTTTGATATCGTGTTATACCCTTGATAAAGATCGTTAGATCTCATAACTCTTTCATAATTCTCAAAAATATATCGGCGAACAGCATCACTCTTGTCGTTTATCACTATTTCACTGTGTATCGGCTCGATTTTCGAAGATTTGTTATCGTAAGTGTAGTTAAGATAGTTACACTTAAATCCGGCCTTGAGAAGAATCTCATTCATCTGTTCACTATACGGAGAATTATCATATAAGATACAAAGACCTCGTTCATCATCCCGCAATACTTCAATAGTATAACGTAATAATGCTCTTATCTCTTCTAAATCGATATTGGTAATTACGACATCTCCTAAATAATACTCATTTTTTATCAAAGTCGTCACCACCAGAGAAGTTATCTTATCTTCATGTTGATTGACAGTGACGATAGATGTCGTACCCAAAGTATCGATTATATGCTGGATATGTTCTGGATTCTGATGACCCAAACTAGCAAAGAATGCCCGTAATAAATCCTTATCTTGTGCCGTTAATGTTCTGAGCATTGTAATCACATCCTAGTATGTAAATATTATAGCATACTTTTTAGGAAAATAAAATTAAACACGAAAAAAAGTGATATTTTATCACTTTTCTCCTTCTTCTAACATCGTCGTTATAAATATACCATATCCTTTTTTGACATTTTCGATGACGACATGGGTAACTGCTCCATATATTTTTCCATCTTGAAGAATAGGCGATCCACTCATTCCTTGGACAATTCCACCTGTGGCATCTAAAAGACGATTATCCGTAATTTCAAAGTAGATATTTTTTACATCGTTTTTTTCATCTATTTTCGTAATCGTTATCTCATAATCATCGACGTCTTCATCCTTAATAACAGTACTTATATAGGCTTTTCCCAATTTTAGGTCACTAGGATCTCCTACTTCGACGAGTTCTTTATCGAGTAAATCATCATATTCACCGTAAATACCGTGTTCGGTATTTTTAGTAATCGTTCCATAAACGGTGTTAGAATAAAAACGAGCATTTTTAGTACCGGGGGTTCCGTCAACAGAGCGATCGATACTCGATACAGCACTCTTAAAAATTGTACCTGTACGCACTTCGATTTTTGAATTAGAATTACTTTCGATTATCTCATGTCCTAGAGCTCCATATATTTTTGTATTAGGATCGATATATGTAAGAGTCCCTATTCCACTGATAGAATCTTTTACATAGAGTCCCGTTTTATACATATCGGCATCACTAATAAGCTCAAATTCGATAGTAATCGTCTTATCATCTCTTAATATTGTCAAAGGAACAATACCGCCTTCTTGATATTTATCGATTAATGTAACTAATTCATCGACAGTATTGACTTCTTCATCGGCAACTTTGATAATTCTATCTCCTATTTTAAGCTCGTTTTTATTATAGTTATCCCCTACTTTATAAAAACCTATTACCAATATACCTTCCGAGTAGACCTCTATTCCAATATTTTCACCACCAGGTATTATATGTGTGGAATACGCCATAACACTCAAAGGATTTAATAGTAATAGTCCCACTAGCAATAATTTCCATTTTTTCATAATACCACCATTATTATTATGTCCAAAAAATAAAATAATATAAAAAATATCACCGAAGTGATATTTAAAATCGTTGATGATGTGTTACTGTAGCAGGTTCAAGAGACACGCTTTTAAGATACTCGAATACCTGAGCGTTCTTTGCATCGGTAAGACGTCCACTTTGAATTTTTGAGTAAAAACGTTCAAATTCCTCTTTGGAAAAGGTATAGACGATATCTCCTTGTTCGGAAATTCCCCGTTCAAGCAAAGAGTCAAAATAGTCGTCATAACATGGATAATCCGCTTCTTCGGGAACGATATCGTTTAAAAACATAGCAATTATCTGATATTGTGTCAACTTTATAGTATCTTTGTGCCGAATTCGAAATAGACAATTTTCCAGTATCATATACTTTTGTCCAAGAAGCTTCGAATAAGCATAGTCCATATCCACCACCGCTTAAAGATTATCACATAAAAAATTGACTGTCAATTGCCAGAGATGCTATACTGATTATACTAAGGATGGATACCTATGCCAGATAATAAGTCGTTTTTGTACAATTATTTTTGGAATTTATGTATTTCTCTTCATGATGATAATTTATCCGATGAAGATTTAGAAAGATATACGAAGAATATGATTGAAATAGCTTATTCAAGTGCGTCTGATATACTGGCTTATAAAGAAAACGGTTCGGAATTGATATTCAACATCAAAAAAAGGGAAAATGCTAAAGAAAAATCAATCAGTGTTCCTAAAAAAGCGTTTAATAAACTAATCAAAGATTTGCCAAACATCATCGCTTCTGCTCTCAGAAATTATCAACTATTTATTGCTGGTCGGCGTTTTTATGTTGATGATGATGAAGGATTGACATACTCTATGGATTTACACGATTCACATCTTATCGGATTAGTAAAATCCGAGCATATAAATGACGAGGAATCGGAATTAACAAAAAAACTTCTCACTTTTTTTCAACAAAACTATAAAAAAGTAACTACGGAATTATCGGCGACAAACGAAGAATTAAAACTTTTACTCCGAAATGGCGAAATCTATAAAAAAGACAATACATCAGATATATTTCAACTACACCTACTTTTCTTTATTATGTACAATTCTTACAAACGTGATGGCGCTATTATAGACGCTATTAACAGAATAAATGACATATTCTCTGGTCTATCAGCTAGCATTAGAACAACGCGTAATTATAATAAGGAATTATTACTATGTTGGCTTTTTAAAAAGCAGTATCCAAACGAAGATATCGCAAATTTACAATCATCACAATTAGCAAAGATATTTGATAGGCTCATAAAAGAAAATCTTTCGCTATTAGGTATTGAATATAGCGATCTCCTTACAGATAACGAGAGATCCAAAAAGGAAAATACATTTGCAAAAGTAGAAAATCTTTTAAAGAGTAATGTTTCAACGAGGAGATTTGATTTAATTTTCGATTTGCAAGAAAAACTCGAGAGATTTTATGAATACCTAATTTGCGAGGTAATAAAAAGTGAACAATCTTTAGAGAGTTTCGATTTATTATTAGTATATGGCCTTTTTTTAAAGGAAAGTATTCAAAGTCTCGTCAGCATTAATCAAACACTTGTAAATCCGTTTAAAATCTTAGATAAATGTATATATCTTAAAAATTATAATTATACAACCGATATTTCAGATATATATCTTCTCAATCTGCCTTCCAAAGAAAAAGGTAATAGCGACGTAATATTGTGTAATATGACGACGTTCGATAATAATTTACTTGCTGGTCTTTCAAGGGGCATTCCGCAAGATGAAAGCAAATCTTTAGAATATCATTTTTTCTCCATCCAAAATAACACCCGTTTTCCAGAATACGAGGGTATAATGCTCGGTTTTTCTAACGGAAATAACATTATTTTTAACGATAATTTAGAAATTGTTCGAGCTTTAAATAACGGGATATTAAAACCTGACGTTTTTATAAGTGAACTTACGAAAAATAAAATAGGGTTGCGTTATGCTACTAAGAGACATGCCTCTGAAAATATCGTCTCACCACAAGAAATAAAATATAAACACGAAATAACTTATGCTGATCGCTTATATATAGATCTTGCATCTTTAGATAAACTATTGCGTTTTTTCGAAAGCTGTAGCATCGAGCAATTCTGTCAATTATTCTTTATAAAGCCTGACGTTTTAAAAGATAGTTCATTATTTACTACTATCAGAAAACTAATTACGAAAAGTCTAAAACTGGAGAAATTGTCGAAGGTTTGGCGGCAAAAGAAAATCGAAATTTCAATCAAGGTTTCGGAAAATTACATGAAAAAAGCTGACAAAAATGTCAAAAAATTAATTTCTAATCTTGAGCAGGAAAATCAAATCGATATCAAGACCGGTCTTTTACATTTGAATGCTGATTATTATCGAAAAACTGGTTATCAAAATATGAAATTGACCAAGAATTATTATAATAGTTTGGATAAAACTTTACCAAACGATATAACTCGAATTATCAATGATTATTTCGATTATCTAGGAACTATTCTTTATGAATATTATTCATATAACTCGAATAAAAACTTAATCAGACAGGCGTTTGAAGATTTAGGTGGTCTATACTACTACGGAAAAGCTTTAGAAGATACTTCCAAATATTTTTCTTGGGATATGCTATACAACTCATTACCGGATACAATACATCATTTTATCAATGATGTAGCAGACAAAGAAGGTATTTCCGCTGATGATAACGAATATGTAAAATATACTAAAGATGAACTTGCTAATAAAGAAGTTAAAAAAACTCTCTAACGAGAGTTTTATTCATTTATTTCAAACGGTTCGAGAATGTCATTATCCTTGAGAATCTTATTTACAGATTCTGTGGCATTCTTCAATTTATCATTACAGATTTTGACCATTTTCATCGCTTCGGTATATTTTTCGATAGATTTTTCTAAATCGTCATTTCCACTTTCGAGTTCTTTGACGATTACTTCGAGTTCAGTTATTAGTTCTTCAAATTTTTTATTTTCCATTATTCTCTACTCCTTTTACTGTGGCAGATATATGCCCATCGATTAATTTTATATTGATATTATCTTTAATCTTAATATCATTTATCGAACGAATTATTGTATTATCTTTTTCTAAAACACTATATCCTTTTTTCAAAACGTTTAATGGATTTAGTAACTCTAGCTTATTTATATTGAGTTCTAATGCATTATTATATTTTATAAGCATGTCTTCCGGATTAGTTAGAATATGATTCGACAAGACATTATTATAGCGACGTTTTGCTAACTCCAATTTATGGACAATCGTCTGATTTAAGCGTCCGATAAGACCATCGAGTTTTTGTTCACGAATTTCAAACGATGCTAAGGGATTTGATAAAACATAAGAATTTGCTAAAGCTTTTATCTGTCTATCCAGTATCGTTATCTTGTTAGTAACGCTTTTATTCAAACGAATACGAATTTGTTCGAGATAATTGATAAGATCACTGACGTTCGGGACCGCCATTTCAGCAGCTCCCGTTGGTGTTGGAGCACGGAGGTCAGCGACAAAATCAGCAATCGTAAAATCTATCTCATGCCCCACTGCTGATATTATCGGAATTTTCGAGTTGTAGATTGCTCTGGCGACGATCTCTTCGTTGAATGCCCATAGATCTTCGATCGATCCACCGCC
This sequence comes from uncultured Bacilli bacterium, assembly GCA_944358235.1. Lineage (GTDB taxonomy): Bacteria > Bacillota_I > Bacilli_A > RF39 > UBA660 > CAG-582. The sequence continues at coordinate 20,393 of CALVQL010000004.1, read as the reverse complement.
TCGTCCAACGATTAAAACATCTAGATCATACTCCTGAGCTTTTTCTATCTGTCTTACGACATCAAATTTAGCCTCTTCTCCTTGTACTAAAGCCGGAAATAAAATGGTCTCACATAAGGGAAATCTCCTTTTAATAGTACTCAAAATATCGCGAATAGCTGCACCAGTTGGTGCTGTTACAATACCAATGCGCTCGGGATATTTGGGAATTGCTCTTTTATGTGCCGGATCAAATAATCCCTCCTTAGCAAGACGCTCTTTTAACTCTTCTAACTTGCGTAAAAGATCGCCATTTCCTGCCAAGTGCATTCTTTCAACGTAAACTTGATATCCCCCATTAGGAACATAGACACTTATTCGTCCATCGACTAAAACTTCATCACCATCTTTGGGGGTAAATTCCAAGGTAGATGCCGAGGAAGCAAACATGACGGCATTTATTCGGGACTCTTCATCCTTTAAAGTAAAATAAAGATGTCCACGAGTGTGTCCCTTATAATTCGATATTTCAGCACGAATGTGAACATCTTGACATTCCTCTTTAGAATCCAAAAAGTTCTTTATCGCCTGATTATATTGTGTGACAGTATAGTATTTTATTTCTGATTGTTCCAAATTATCACATCCTCAAATTAATTATAACATAAAAGAAGAAATAATCATGTGATTATTTCTTCTTAGGAATTTTTTTATAAACAATCTCGTTAGTTTTATGAAGTTTTTCAGTATATTCTAATGTAGATATGATTATACTGGTTATATTTCCATGATCGAAGTTTATTCGCAAATGGTATGCTCCATTTTGATAGTGATCCTTGCTCAATGATGGTACGACAGCATAAGCATCGGCAATATTGATGATACTCTTATGAACATGTCCACCTAATGTAATATACGGACTTTTAGCATAATCCGAATTCTTATCGGATTCTTGAAAAACCGAACCTTTAATAATATCTTTTAGTGGTAAGTGACAAAGAATTATACTGTCTTTGATACCAGAAAAGTTCACTACTGCTCGATCATACCCGATATCAATTAGATCTTCACGATCGCGAGTCAATTCCCCAATAAGATCGATACCATATTTAAAGCCATGACGATCATGATTACCACCTAAAATCGCTTGGTGAATATTAGCGTCATACGGCATATTTTTCTTGACTAATTCCGATAATTCTTGCACCTTACCGGCATCGTCATAATTATCGAGATGAAAGACATCACCTAAATTTAAAATCAGAGGGATTCCATTACTCGCCGCGTATTCATAGACGGCATCGAGAGCAGGAAGCGTTTCTACACGATCATCACCTATATGATAATCAGCAGTGGCCAGAATATCGATATGTCGTTGTTTTGAGGCAAGACCAATTGTAAAACGTTGATCACGCATATAGTTTTGGGAAGTTATAGAATATAAACGGGGCCATGTTATTTCATCCGGATTCGTTATCGGAATATAATGTCCAACAGCTTCTAAAGCATGATAAATTTCTCCTACTTCAATTTCACCAAACGACGTTTCAATATAGGCTTTAATCTGTTCGATTGTAGCTGTATTCCCCGTTAAAAACTTTATTATCTTTTTTTCGAGTTCCAGTTCGCGTTTTCTAGCATTCTCATTTTCTATGTATCTTTTATTTTCGTCGGACAATTTATCAAAAATGCTCATTCGCTCAGTAAGTTCACGATTTTCCTTTTCTGTAGCGGCATTTACTTTAACAACATGATTGTATTCGCTAGTTAATTGTGAGTATTTACTAGTTAATTTTTGATTTTCCAATCCTATTTTAATTGCTGTCTCTTTAGCAGCTTGAAGATCTTTTTTCAAAGATGATACTTCAGAAACGAGTTGTTCATGCTCCTTAGTTCTAGTATTTGCTATAGTTTCAAGATTTTGGATATCGGTAGCAAGTTGTTCACAACGTTCGTTCAAAGCTTGGCGCTCATTACGAAGACGTTCAATCGTCTTTTTATATTTTAGCATCGCACGATCACGATTTTCGTCAACTTCGCTTTCAACCTCTTCTTCTATATTAGCATCCTCCGGCTTTGGTGGATCTATTTCCTGTTCTTCACTTTCAACGATTGTATTAGGAGTTGTACAAGTGACGACGTTGCGAGTACATAGACGTCCCATATCTTCTATCAAGTGTTCCAGGTCTTCCCCTACCTGAAGGTTATTGCGGGCGACATATTCTTCAAACACTTGCTTCATTCCCGTTAATCGGTTATATAATTCATCAGAGATTTGATATTCACGATAACAGAATTCCGAGGTGATGCTATTGATAAAATAACTCAGTTTCGATAGGAATTTCTCCCCATTTTTCTTTTCACCAGATAATTGCTTATACAAATAATCGATGAAAAATTCTTGAACTTCTACTAATGTGTCATTAGAGTATCCCGGAAGAATTTTATCTATATGGCACTCTCCAAACTCTCTTGTACGAATAGCTTTTAAAAGTTGTACCTTTTCTAATTGGTTTAACATGGCTCCACCCCTCTTTAATTGGTTGCTATTTTATACCAAAGTAAATGTAATGTCAAATTTTACGACTTTTTATAAGAGCAATCAATGATTTTTTCAATTTGACGCGATCTTCATCACCGAGATCATTTAAGCCCATACTGCTAAATATCGACGATATATCATTGTAGTTTATTTTATTATACCACTCTTTTAATAAAGCGCCTTTAGAATCGACTCTTTCAAGTTCGAAAAATAGAAACGGACTCAACGAATAAGCCATTAAATACCAACATATATGATGAAAATCATAATTATTTTTTAAGAAATATTTCTGACAAATTTTAAAATCATCAGAAGATATTTCATAATTTGGCGAAATACCAATATCATCTATATATCCCCATGAGGTTAAAACATTGAAGATGGCTAATGCAATATTTGCTGTTTTGAAAAAATTATCTAGACGATATTGATACCATAATGATGCTATTTCTTTCATCCCTCTTTGTTCGATAAAGTCGGCAAAGAGAAACTCTTCAGCACTGGCAATTGCTTCAGTAAATAAATGACTATACTGATTTCTTATTCCAATTGGAACGTTATTATAATGGCTTAATTCATGAACGATATTAAAAGCATCACTCATAAGTCCCAAAAGATATAAAACGACATAGTATTCTCCATTATTATAATAAATCATACCACGAGAAAGATTGTTTTCTATATACTGGCAATCATTTTTATATGGAAGTCCTCTTAATTTTAGATGAGATGATAATAACAAATCTTCAAAGGGACATTTAATACCTATCGATTCATAATATGCAAATACGTTGTTCATCACTTCATGAATATCAGTTTCCGGAATTTTCATTACATCATAAGTGAACGAATAATTTTTTAGGTTCTCTTTTAATTCATACGCGAGAGTAAAAAATAACGGTAAATTGTCAAAAATGACATCATTTTGATATTCTGAAAACATCTTTTTGATTTTATTTTCTAATGACGATTCCATATAATTCCCCCTAAAAAAAAAGCGTTAAAGCTTATTCTTGATTAATTAATTTATCTAATACTGCATTGATCATCTTGCGAACATTTTCATCGCTATATCTTTTAGCAAGTTCAATAGCTTCATTTATAACTACAAGATCTGGTGTTTCAGTATACTTTAATTCATATATTCCCATACGGAGGATTACAGCTCCCATCGCATCAAGGCGATCAATCGTCCAATTATTGAGAAGTTCATTAGCGATTCTATCAAGTTCGTCAGTATAAGTAATAACGCCATAGACCATATCTTTTACAAATTCATTATCGATTTCTATATTCTCTTTTATGACTGAATCAATATCGTATGCAATGTTATTCTTACGATATAAGTAAATTTGATATAAAATCGTCATAACTTTTTCACGTAGTTCACTTCTCGTAACGCTCATTAGAATCCTTCTTTCATGACCTACATTATATCATATAAAGGAAAAAATAGAAAATAAAATGTTATTTTTCGCAAACTTTCGTCTTGGATATAATATCGTGAACAGTTCGATGATCGCGACGCCAAACGAACATGAGAATAAAGACAATCTCATAAATTAGAGCAAGAGATGAGAAAATAGTATTTAACTGAAAGAAAACATTTTGATTATCGATAAATACTATCATAAGTACATTTATTATAATGAGAATATTCATGCCATAGGCAAAAGAAGATCCATTAAAAAGTGCTTTAATTGCTAAAGACTTGAAGCTAACTTTACTATCATCGATACTTCTAACTTCTAAATTAAATAACTTTTTGCCTAAAGTTTGTCCTCCAGTAAAATATGCAAATACCACAAAATATAGAAAGAAAAAGATTAAATACCACAGATATTGGAACAGTGAAGTCGTTTCAACGCGATAGATATATGGTGTCATATTGGAAAGAAATTCTGTCGGAGAAATATTTCCGGCAATAAAATCATTGTAATTATCATTATACACTTCATTGTATTCGATATATGTTTCATGGTAATCATATTTAAGGGGATTAAAAAACTCCACTTCTGACATACACGTACTCAAAAACACGACTAAAAGTAAATCGAGAATGAATGCAAAAATTCGTTTATATCGATAGCCCATAATATCACCTACCTACCAATTAGAATATCATATAACACTTTATAATTAAAGAAAAATTGGCAGATAAAATGAGTAATTAGTTGCTTCCTTTTAACAATTTTTTGATATTACGAAAATATAAATCGAAGAAGTTGGCCTTCTCGACGCTTTCACTTACAGTAAGATCATAACTATTAATCTTTACTTCGTTAGCATATATATTGACTTGACCGACGACATCACCGACATAGACTGGCGCAGTAACGTCATCATAAACTAATTCATATGAATAACTATTTTCTTCGACAATGTTAACTAAATCGACAGCATCTTCGATGAGCTTTAATTTAACACTTTCCTTTTTCCCGAATTTAACTGGAATTACTCCTAAATCATCATCCCGATCGACAATAGTTTCCATCTTATAATTGGCAAAACCATAATTTAGCAATTCAATCGTATCTTGATTACGAATATTGTTATTTTCTTCGCCCATAACAACACTTATTAGACGCATATTATTTCGCTTTGCCGTTGCCGTTATACAGTAACCACTATCGATAGTATAACCTGTTTTTAGGCCATCAAGTCCTTCATAATAGTTGATTAGCTTATTAGTATTTACGATCCATGTATTCGTTCCATCAGGATGTTTTATATAGTCTTCATAAATCGATGAATACTGTAATATCAGTTCATGTTTTAATAATTCTTTAGCAATAAAAGCCATGTCGTGTGCTGATGAATAGTGATTTTCAGCATCCAGACCATGAACATTTACAAAATTAGTATGATTAAGTCCCAAGCTTTTCGCTTTTTCATTCATCATTTCGACAAACTTATCGACAGATCCCGCCACATATTCTGCTAATGCAACAGCAGCATCATTGGCACTGGCAATACAAACAGCTTTTAATAAAGTATCGAGACTCATCGAAGTATTTGCTTCGAGATATACCTGACTTCCTCCCATTGAAGCTGCATTTTCACTTATTGGAACATTATCCGTAAGAGCAATTTTTCCCGAATCAATATATTCCATTATTATCAGTAATGTCATCATTTTCGTCATACTGGCCATAGGTAGTTCTAAATCGGCTTCGCTTTCGTGAATTATCGTCCCACTAGAAGCCTCAATTAAAATGCTTGATTTAGCAGAATCTGCTAAAGCTAATACTTTTAAAGGAAAAATACAATAAATTGCTAACATTAAAATAATTATCTTTTTCATATACTCACCTGATAAAATATATGCACAAATTAGTAATATATAAAAAAAATAGAAGTGTTTCTTCTATTTTCTTATTTATACCAATTGTCAATGTAGAAACATAGATAGCGAAATAAATAAAGATAAAAAAGGAATACATATCATTTGTATTGTAGTTAAGAAATATTTTTAAAACTTTTATCCACATCGACAATTGATAAACCATAATAAATACTTCCCTATGGGACTTATATATTATAATATTAATGACTTTTTGGCAAGGGAAAACATCTTATATTAGCTAAAAAGGGAAAATATTTCACATTTATTACATATTTATGATATAGATATACCATAAATTGTACAAAATAGTTTGATTTTTATCATTTTTTTTGATAAAATCGTATATGTATTTAAGGAAGGAGCGAAAACAATGCCTAATATTGCAAGTTCTAAGAAATCAGTAAAGACTGATGCAGCTCAAACTATTGCTAATAATGACTTTACAGCAAGAGTAAAAAATTCAATGAAAAGATGTGAAAAAGCGATCAAAGAAAAAGATGTTGAGCTAGCTAATAAAGAGCTTAAAACATTTATTGTAAATATTGATAAAGCTTGTTCTAAAGGATTGATAAAAAAGAATACTTGTGCTAGACAAAAAGCAAGATTAAATAAAAAAGTTAAAGAAATGGCTAATTAAGCATTTCTTTTTTTATTGTCACTATGATATGATGATATTGGTGATGCTATGAAAGGACGCATTTTCACATTTCTTATATGTATTTTACTGACTGTATTAGTCGTATATAAGCTCGATGATATCGTCAGCTTTACAGCTAGTTTATTTAACGAAACTCCAGAAGTTGCCGTTGCTAAGAAAAATACGTATTCACGTACTCAGAATTATGAATTTGTGCAAATAACGGATGATTTTGTACCTTACAATTATCAAGATTTACTAAACATATTTTATACAGTTTTAGATGCCGGATATGATACTTTTACATTTTACTGTCCAAATGAATATCTCGATTGCATTAGCGATGTAGAGAAAATTAGTGATTCCGAAAACGTCGATGTATTAACTACATTAGGGAACTTTGTCGCACCATTTAATAATTTTACAACACTTCGAGTATTATACGATACTGCCGGAGAAGTTACGATCGAAGTTACTCACCTTTATACTGATGAGGATATCTCTAATATCAATGCCAAAATCGATGAGTTGTGGAACGAACTTGTCACCGATGAAATGGAAAAAGAAGATATAATTTATGCATTTCACGATTATATAATCAATACTACAAGATACGATGAAGCATATGCTACTACTCCCAATGATGATGAAACCCCACATAACTCTTCTAAAGCAAATGGTCCCCTTTTTGATGGATATGCAATCTGTAGTGGATATACTGATGCCATGGCAATTATACTTGATCGCCTCGATATTCCCAATTTCAAAGTAGCAAGTGATACTCATGTTTGGAACGCATTATATCTCGATAATGAATGGTTGCATCTCGATCTTACCTGGGATGATCCAGTAAGTGAAGATCATTCGGTAGATAATCTGTTACACAAATTTTTCTTGATCAATACACAGACATTAGAAGAATTTGATATCAGCGATCATACATTTGATAAATCGATTTATCTAGAATTAAAATAAAGAGCCAGATGGCTCTTTATTATTTTACTGTTTCGATTTCTTCAATTATTATATCTAACATATTTTTCTTATTTTTAGCCAACATTACCGTCGTTGCTGCTAAGCATCCGAGGGCAATCGTCGGCGTTACTATCTTCATTATTTTTTTCATAACATCAACTCCATTATTATTATGAGTATATTATGTGTTTTTATGCATTAAAAACTCTTTTAATGAAGTTTTTCTTTCAATACTATAGTTATTGTTAACGGCATATTCAAAAGCTTCTGGTGAACCAATAATAACGAGGCTTTTTTTAGCACGTGAAACTCCAGTATATAAAAGTTTGTTATAAAGCATTTTATTATATTCTTTAGTAATCGGCATTATAACATGATTGAATTCACTACCTTGACTCTTATGAATACTCATAGCATAGGCGTGACGAAGTTGCCCTACTTCTTCACGTTTAAATGTTACCCAATTACCGTAAAAATCTACCGTCATAAATTCGCTATTCTTTTTCGGATTGACATCGACAATATAACCAATATCACCATTAAAGATGTTTTCATCGATATTATTAAGTAAATTAATCACTTTGTCATTGACGCGATAGATGATTTTGCCGATGTGAACTTCATCAAGATTGTATGATGCCGGATTCAAAATTTCTTGCAAGATAACATTTAAGTTATCGATACCATTCTCTCCTTTATACATCGGTGCTAAAACTTGAATATCTTTCTTGTCAAGTCCATGTTCTAAAGATCGTGATACTATTTCTTTTAACATCGATTTTATATGCAGACGATCACATTTTAAAAAGTTATAATCGTCGCGTTTTTCTTCAAAATTACTCGTCAAATCGCCATTTTTTATCTCACTAGCCAAAATAGGAATAAAACTATTTTCACTTTGACGATAAATTGATGTCAGACGAATATGGGGAAATTCATTCGAGTCAATTAAATCTTTTAAGACATTTCCAGCTCCAACAGATGGAAGCTGATTTTCATCACCAACAAAGACGATTTTAGCCATCGAACTAATACCGCGCAAGAGATTGGCAAGTAGCGACGTATCGATCATACTAACTTCGTCGACAATTATCAAATCTTGAGGATTGGGATTATACTCATTAACTCCAAATTCATTTGTCTCATGATTCCATTTGAGATAACGATGAATTGTACTGGCCTTGAAATTAGTCGTCTCACTCATTCGTTTGCTAGCTCGTCCAGTTGGAGCAAGTAGTGCTACTTTATTCGGCATATTTGTATCCGTTATATCAGACATTTCCTGATATAAACGCAAAAGACCGTTGATTAAGGTCGTTTTACCTGTTCCAGGACCACCAGTTATAATAGTTACTGAATTGCTGAGTGCTGTTTTCATAGCACTAATCTGTTCCTTATTATAAGATAGTGCCTGTTCTTTTTGGATTGCTTCGACGATATTGTCGACATTGCGGGTAAGTGGTCGATTATGACTTTTTATTAAGTTGAGAAGTCGAACTATTGCTTGTTCGTCCTGATAATTTTCCATTAGATAATAGCGCTCATCACAAATTTTAATAATTCCACGATAAACTAACTTCGATATATATTCATCCATTTGATCATAAAGATCGATATTAAAGACATTCAACATAAAATCATATATTTCTGCTTTATATGAGAATGTATCACCATTTGAAAAAGAAAGTCTTTTTAAAGTCTCGACAAGACAAGCATATGTACGAATATCCTTAGTCTCATCATATAATTTAAAATATATTGAATCTAATTTATCAAAAGGAACGTAATCGATAAGAGTGTAAATATCAGTATCGATAATATTTCTTATTTTATTACCATAAAGATTTAATAGCGTCGTTATCTCTTTTACTGAAAATCCTAAAGATTTAAGGTAGATAATCGTCTCATCAGAATCGTAATAATTCATTATACTCGTATATATATTTTCTGTTTGACGAGGTGTAAGGCCAACTTTATAGAGGTTATTTTTGTCTTCTTTAATGAGTTTTATCGCGTCATCTCCTAAGACATCGACAATCTTCTGGGCAGTTTTTTCACCACATCCTTTGACAAAAGATGATGATAAAAACTCGATAATGGCATCCGCACCTTCTGGTTCAACTCTTTCGTAACTACTTACTTGAAATTGTTCACCAAAACGTTCATGCATGATGTAATTACCATTAAATATATAGACATCTTCTCCATTCAATTCGTGAAAATAACCAGTAAATGTTATCGTCTTATTTATCAAATCTTCCAACCCTTCACTAGCCTCTTTAACGCGAAAAAGTCCGACTTTATAGCCGTTATTACCATCAAAAATAGAACTTTTATATTTACCCTTGATATATTCCAAAGTATCACCTCCGTTCATTTTACCACATAAAAAAAGAATAGTAAATCATACTATTCCTATATATTATCCTGCAACTGTTACCGTTCCAGTGATGTCATCTTCTGCTAAACGCTCTTCTAACCAAGATGCAGCTTCTTCGTCTTTGGCAAGTATGCTCAATTCTGTTTCTACGTTATGGAACATATAAGTATGACTTTCAACAGAAGAGAATACAGCGTTGCTAAAGTTAAGATTTTCTAAAACATTACAATCTCGGAACATATCAGTCATATTGAGCACAGATGATGTATCAAAACTTGAAATATCAAGATTTGCCATAGATTCACAATGATAAAACATATTCGACATATCGTTAACGCTTGTTGTCACAAAATTAGATAAATCTATGCTTTCCAAGCTTCGACAGTAAGAAAACATAGCACTCATATCCAGTACATCACTCGTATCAAGATTAGATATATCAACACGCTTTAGCGATTCACAATGATAAAATAGTTGGTATGTGCTTATTAAATTAGGGGTTGTCGAAGAACCAAAGTCTATCTCTTCCAAAGCATAACAATATTCAAACATTCCTGATATGTTTTCCGCTGATGAAAAATCGAATGAACTTATATCAGCAGTCACTATCTTGTCACAATGAGAAAACATATTATAGAATGTCTCTACTTTAGATGTATTAAAATGGCTGACGTCAACTGATTCAAGCGAAACACAATCACGGAAAAACGATTCTAAGCTAGTAGTATTTGACGTATCAAGATATTCTAGCCCTTCGATGGTCACTAATTGGGAAAATTCCCGAAAGAAGTCACTTCCATCCTCACCTAAAGCAAAACCACCATCGCCTTGAATATATGTCGTATAAGTACCTGGTTGATCGCTATTTTCTACCATATATGCCATAACACTTCCGTCCTCATTGGCTGATATATCAAAGCTATAAGCAGCGTCGGTTATTGCATTCATTTCGTCCTGAATTACTATATTTGTTATATCTTCTTTATATTCCCAAATGGCTTCGGGATATGTTGTAGATACATACATAACCTCCGGCAATATTTTAGAACCTCCTGCCTCTGTTCTTTCGATTGCTGTTACATTAAGAGTGCATGTAAATTCTGTAATATCGGGATTATCGTCAGTTGCTTCAATTGTAATAATTCCATCTTGTTCTGATCCTGCTTCGATGTAAGAATTTGGCATATTGTTAGAAAGAGATATGTCGATCACACTATTTGGTACACATTCTACCGATACTTCAGCATCATATTGCGTCGAATCATTTCTTATAGTATATTGAAATTCTTGCGAATCACCACTGGAAATCAAAGTATCTGAAGAAAAGATAAATTGATTTTTAGAATCGTTTATAAGACTCGGATCGGACTCGCCATCGACGATTACATTACTAAAGTAAACGACAAAATCGTTTAAATCTGTAAGTATCTTACTGTTACCATCAATCATAAGTGTTGCTGTTTTAGCAGCAAAACCGATAGCTAATAACAACACAGATATTACAATCCCCGTTTTTTTCATTGAATCACTCCAAAGTTATTTCGTCTTTTCTTCTGCTAATGTCTCATCTAATGGATAAATCGTACGATATTTATCGAAATCCTTCCCGGTGTATTTTTCAACTTGTTCGCATAGTTCGCGATATTCTTCGAGTAAATGATCTAAAAGATAATCCTTTAATTCGGCATCATCAATTCCGTAGTAATCACGTAACTGAGCTGCTAAAGACTCTTTCTTATCACGTAGTAATTCAAATTCAGCTTGTGTTTCAGGGGTCTTAGATACAACTAAAACTTTATCAACATAAGATTTTCTATCTTTTAATTCATCTTCAGGATCAACTAAAGAATAATCCACAGTATACCCGAATTGTTCTAGTTTACTCGCTGGAACATCGACCAAAGTTACCTCGGCACCATCGCGTAGCGTATTGACGTTTTTGATATCACTCGCATCAGCTATGCGATCGATAATGTCATATGCTTTGTTAGTATCACTTTCATATGAAAATACGATATCTGATATGGTGTCTGTCGGCTTAATCGTATATGGGATATTATAACGCGCCTCTTCATCTTTACCTATCGGGTTTACTATAACTGGTTCATTCGGTTCAGTTTCCTTTGTACCGATAATACTAGAAGCAATTGATATTACTACAATGGCAGCCCCAGCTGCTAATGATACTCCTGCAAACTTTATAAAATTACGTTTTTTTACTTTTACTTCACCAATCAAGTGTCCGTTATTGCGCACTTGAAAAGCTAATGTATTACGATATTTGTTTTTATATTCTTCACGTTTTTTTTCTTTTTCTACATCTGTCATATTAATCACCTATTTTCTTTTTTATTATATCTAAAAACCTTATTTATTGCAATCTATAATACCAGTTACTTGCAGATTATCGACAGCAACAATTTTACAAGTAACAAAGCTATTAGAAGGAATATCGTTATTCAAGTTTACTTTAATATAATTGGAAGTTAAGCCAATATTTCCATCTTCAACTAAGACATCTAAATCCTTATCGATAAACTTCTTATAATAAGCATTTTCAAGTTCTTCAGATAATTTTAAAACTTTATGAACTCGTTCTTTTTTTAACTTTGGATCAACTTTATCATCCATTGTACTTGCTCGCGTTCCACTGCGTTCAGAATAAGGAAATGTATGAATTTTTGAAAATCCAATATCACGCAAATTGGCAAGAGTATTTAAAAAATTTTCTTCTTTTTCGCCTGGAAAGCCGACAATTAAATCCGTAGTTATATTTATCTCTGGGCGAATTGCGCGGATACGATTAACAATGCTTTTAAATTCTGCAATCGTATATTTTCTTCCCATTCGTTTTAAAATAGCATCGTCCCCACTTTGCAATGGAATATGTAAGTGATCACAAATTTTTCCATTATCTTTTAGTTCTGCAAGGAATTTATCATTAAGTTCCGTTATCTCTATCGATGAGATGCGAATTCTCTTGATTTTTTCGATTTTACTAATTTGCCTGATCAAATCGACGAGATCATAATCTTTATCACGACCATAAGACCCTGTATGAATCCCGGTTAAAACAATTTCTTGATATCCATTGTCTGCAAGACATTTCACTTCTGATATAGCTACATCAAGATCTTTACTTCGAATATTCCCACGCATAAAAGGAATAATGCAATACGCACAAAAATTATTACATCCATCTTGAATTTTAACAAAACCACGAGTCTTATCGGCAAAATTATCGATTTTCATATCTTCAAATGGTGTCGAACGTAAATCATAAAACTTTACGACTCGATCATGATCTTCGCGATATCTTTCAACTAAAGAAGCTATACGCGATTTGTCTTTATTACCAATTAAAATATCGATATCGAGATCCATCAGTTTTTCCTTATGATGTTCAGCAGAACAACCACAAACGACGATAATAGCAGACTTATTCATCTTACGAGCATGACGAATCAGCTTTCGGCTTTTTACATCACTTTGATTAGTTACAGTACAAGTATTAATTACTATAATATCTGCTTCGGACTCATCATCAGTTATTTCGTAAGAGATCTTTTTAAACTCTTCTTTTATATATTCACTTTCATAAGCATTTACTTTGCATCCAAGAGTAATAACACAGGCTTTCATACCAACACCTCATCTCGCACCATATTGTAACATAAAAAATAAAAACAGACAAAAAGTCTGTTTTACTAACTAATTATTGAAGAAGTTGGCAATTCCGATTACGCCATCATAATAATTATCCATAGCCTCGATACACAAGTTGATCTTTTCGTCATCAATTTGACCATTATTCTTATATTCGGCGATTATCCGATTAAATATATTATCGTAATAGATTGAAATTGAACTATATTTTGCACGTATTACGATATCCACTAAGGTATCAACTTGTTCCTTTATCTCAGCCTCGATAGTTGCCATTACATATTCATCGAGATTTACTTTTTCTCCATCGACCTCGATTTCATTATGCAAAGCATCTGCTAACTTTTTTTGAAGTGGTAACTTATCATTTTTAATATCTTCTAATAAATATTTGCGATATTGTAATGATTTAGTTACAGAATACTTTGATATTTCCATATTCTTTGGAGTCTTGTTACTCTTTGTAATATCACCTTGAAAAAACGGTTCCTCTTCGGTATTCGCAAATTTTACGACATCGTGTTTATCGACATCTAATAGGACCCAATATTCGGGAATAATTGCTGCATCACAATCCCAGACATTCTCATCGCTATTGACGAGCATTACACCTATATAGAGATTATCTCCTTCTTTGCGTAGCATTGGGTATAAAGGAACATAGTTTTCTAACCCCTTACTAACTTTTTTTTCGTTTACAATTGCTAATAAATTATCCATTATATCTCTCCTTTACTTTCTTTCTGGCATTAAATAAATAGTATTTTATGTTGTTAGTACTCGTATTTAATAACGCACTTATTTCCTTAATCGAAAGGTCATGACAATAGTAGGAAATAAAAGAAGTTCTTTCTCTTTCTGTCAAATTAATTTCGTTTAAATCGTCGATTATTTCACGATAGATGATTTTGTCTAAAGATTCATCATCTGTTGCTATAGCTAAAGATTCATCATAAGAAACATTATTATGTTCATCGCTATATTTTTTGGCTTTTTTGCACCAAATATTATGAGCAATCTTCCATATGAGATTTTCCATAGCATTGACTTTTATGTCTTGTTTAAAATAAGTAAATATTGCTAAGAATACATTATTAGTTAAGTCTTCAGCATCCTCTTTATGACGAGTCTTTTTTAAAAACCAACGATATACAGGGGTATAATATGTTCTATATATTTCATCCATTATTTCATCACCTTTCACTAATATAGTGTCATTTCAATTAAATTGGTTAGTTTAAAAAAAAGAAGGATTTTTAAATCCTTTATTAATCGTAGATGTGTTCACGACTAAAATCAATAATATTACCTGTTTCACTATCTATTTTATAATCATATTCATATTCATTATAGACAAATTCGATATCGTATTCATATCTACCATCATCGCGTTCACGCTCTTTTTTGATTATTCTAACGTCACTTTCTTTAAGATTAGCGTCTTCAAGAGCGATACGCATAGCTTCATCAACACCAATATCATTGCGATTTTCAGTAGTAGTCGTCGATTGTGTAGAACTATCGGAAATATTACTACTCGGAATTGTAAGTTCATCATCTGATGGTTTGGCATAGAAGTTCGTATATATTATCTTTCCCGATTCGGCATCAACTTTATAATCATATTCATTATTATTGTAGTATAATTCTACTTCATAACAGTTATTATCTCTTTCTAAATCGATACTATCGAAGAAGACATCGTCACTGGCGACATTCATATTCCCCAAGATGATATTCTTAACATCTTCTCGACTAAGATAGCGAGATCTTTCCAAGAGTAAGTAGCCAGCAATTACCAAAGTTAAAATGACTACGACGATAATGATAATCTTTTGATATAATTTCATTTTTTGACACCCCGATCCTTTTTACTATATACATTATCAAGGACATATATAAAATTTATTACGTATACTACCCCGAATAAACCGAGATAATATATTAGTAACATTCCCATTGCTGCCGTACGCCAAAAGTAAAATATTCCACCAAAGATGACTGCTACCCCTAATAGTGGACATATATTGTAAAGTTGTGATGCAAAATCATTATATTTAGAGTAATATTTCTTTTCTATTTTTTTTATTATAAACCATGTTAGATAGGCATTTATAGCGAATGTATAAATGATGACATATAGATTCCCGCTCAAAAATGGGAGTGCCATCAATAGAAATTCGCATCCAATAAGAATCAACAAATATTTTAATAAATACATATTAATTAACGCGCTAAATCGCTTTGAAGTTGGCGCAAAGCTTTAAGAAAAGCTTCTTCTTTTTCATAACTCATCAAAGGAAGGTCGATCTTGGTATTCACTGCTTTTGAAGATTTAACATTTTCATTAATATTAACCTTTTTTACAGATATATCTAAATCGCTTTGATAAGAATCATCATATTTAATTTGATTGGCGCTCTTATTGGATACTAATTCATCATAACTGATAATAGCATTATTTTCCTGTTCTTGTTCATATGAGGTAAGTTCAATATTAATTGGTTTATAATCTTTTTCGATATTTTTAGTTATAGCTTCTAATTCGAGCATATCCAGTTTTGCTCGTTGTTCCTTTTTCATTTCGTCCTCCCTACTTTTAAGTAATCGCAAGATATAGATGAACATAATTAACAAGATAATGACCGCGATGATATATATTATGTCGCTATAGTAGACATCAAATAAGGGGCTAGCGAATACATAAGACATTTAACCACTTACTTTCTTTTTTGCGATATATTATATTACATTATTAGTTATAAAACAATATGAGAATCATGCTGAGCAAATTGTTCAATGAGTGAATACCAATATTTAGCCAAATACTATCTTTTTTCACATAAATGTACGCTAAATATATACCTGCAACAACGTAAGTTATTCCGCCGACTAATTCACTTATATCGAGTCCTTTAATTGCTAATAATAGATTACCATATTGGAAATAATAGAAGATGGCAAATAAAGCCATGATGGCGATTGATGCAAGCACGACATTATAGTATCGTTTTTTATCCTTTCGTTCCAAAAGATAACTAATTACAATTCCCAATACCAGTAGTTCTACATAAAATGTCACACTGTCGATGACATGCATCAATCCAAAGAGTAATCCACTTACAGTTATAAATACCTTTTTATTCTTCATTACTTTTCTAATTGCACCGCGGAAAATAGTCTCTTCCAAAATCGGTGCCAAAACGACTGTCGAGATAATCATCATTGCCGGTGCACTTCCGGTTAAAAGTTCGATTGCACTTTGATTGTCAGTCGTAAGGTCAGTAACACCAACGATGTAGGCGATTATATTCGATATATAAGCACCTAACATCTTTACAACCATAAACAAAACGAACCCAACGATTACTTCTTCTAAGAATTTTGTAATGCGCGATGTTTCCAACGGAACAAAATGTGCCCGAAAGTCATCCCTGAGAAGATCATGAAATAATATAACCACAATCACACACTGAATTAATGAAATACTCATATCGATAAACGTCAATGTTTGATAATCAATACTTTCAAGATCTAAGTTGAATATTAAGACAATAGGAATTACCAAAATACTTGCCAAATAGACGAAAAAGATCATAGCAATTCCCAATTTGATAATATCTTTTACTTTTATATCCATAAGTCACCTATAATATATAGTTTATGGCAAATGTACCAAATAATACATATAATGCATACGTAATAACTACTGACCATATATTTTGATTGGTCTTATAAAGATATGTCAGTGCAAAGACGATACAGGCTGGCGTCAGGGTGTAAAATATTGCTTGTTCAAAAGAAGTATTGAGACTTATTCCATACAACACACCATAAGTCAAGGCACTTAAAAGTGATGCTGTCCCTGATTTTTTAAAGATATTAGAAAATCCCAGTGGAAATATCACACACAATAGGAATGGTACGAAAATACATTCTATCATTAAATTCAGTGCAAAATCTAATGTGAACTTTTTAGAAAAATAATTAGTAAAGTTATAGTTAACACTTATTCCTCGTCCTTCACCTAAGTAGTTTAATAGCTCATGTAATAATATCGTAATAATTATCAAAAAGATAAAGCAAGCGAGACAGTAAATGAAATTATTTAAGAAGCTCTTATTAAAACGCGACTGTCCACTTTTGATGTTTCGATAATAAATCACAAATATTATAAGTGAAATAAGCAAGTATCTAATAAATGTTGCAATCATCAAACTAGTACCACTTAAGGAAGAAAAACCAAAGAGTGCAAGTACTCGCCAATAAAAAAGATGAAATAATACAAATATCAAAATACTAAGAAGTAACTGAACTATACCCATTGTTTTACTTTTCATATCATCACCTATAATAAAATTATAAACACCCTATTTCTTGACAGCAACAAAAAAATGTAAATAGTTTATCTATTTACATTTTTGTTTTACATTTTATTTCCTGTCAACCTATACGATATGGTGTCGTATAACTTCCGTCTCCGGAAGTGAGTTGAACACCTTTTTTCAAACTTATTACAGGTCTAACTCCATAAGCGTTGTTAGTCCAATGTCCTGTTAAATCACCGGTTTGAGCAACAGCAAATACCGTAGATGGTAGCCCATTATAAGGACTCAAAGTCCAATAATATGAGTCGCTATATAGATAATAAGTACTATTACCCATCCATTCTCCACCACCAGCATATGCTACTTCATCAGCTGTTATAAGTCCAACTGGATATTCAAGTTTGCCGTTTCCATTGGAAGAATCAATCGTAAAACTATCAGTTGGATTTTCACAAGCAAGACTTGGGGTCTTATTAGTAGAAAGGCGATATTTCGGACCATATCCTATAAACCAAACTCCATCACCATATCCTGGTTCAAGAGTACGATCATTACAATATACTGTGTTTTCAAGATAAGAAACATAGTTGTTGAGATTTTTGCTAAACCAATCATCTATTACAATTTTTATATCGGATTCAACATCATTGTTATAATACGAATTTGAATCCGTTCCATACATATATCCGACAGCTGAGGCACTATTATAATTATCTTCATTAAAAGCACTCTTCTGAATTTCAGAAGCATCGCCAGTATTATAGCAAGCTCCATCAGAACTCGGTGTTCCATTATAAATCATTTTTATGCCACCGGTATCTGTAGTTCTAATTATTTTCCAACAGAAATTTCCAAAAATAACGTTATTATTGGAAACGTCTCCGCGATAATAATAAATCGGATATGGATCACTTACTGTATCAGCAATTATATAAAGACCTTTACCATTCGTATCACTTGATGAAAGAGAAAAATCTATTCCTCTAGAACTCGTCACATATTCACTTGCAATGTTATCAAGAACGGCATTCTGCGTAAGCAAAGCATAAAAGTCTTCCTCTTCCTCCGCTTCACCAACTGTATCTCTTTCAACAGCATTCGCTACTATTGTACATGTAAATTCTGTTTCTATCTCTTCGGTTGAATTCTTATTTAATCTTACCGTTAAGGTTCCGGCCTCACTAGTGCTTGCTTTTATTATATCGACATCCATTTCATTGGTAATCGTCAAGTATTCTGTACTACTTGGTGTACAACTGATTTCTACCTCAGCATCATATTGCGTCGAATTATTCGTTACGACATAATCTAGTACTGATGTCTCTCCTGCCACTTTTAAATCTTTGGTCGTATACGTTATCGTTTTCTTGTCTTCACTTATGAGTTGGGGTGAACTTACATTATCGAGTACTGCTTCACTAAAATAGATGTCAAAATTATCTTGATCAGCAATTATCCTAGCTCCACCATTTATTATCAATGTCGTACTTACTGCTGCAAATCCAACTGCCAATAACGATATCGCTATAAATATTCCTCTTCGTTTCATAGTATCACCTACTATAATTAGTATAAGATAAATAACACAGTCTTTCAATTAAAAGTTTATAATTATTTTTTAGCTTTTTTTACTATATAAATAGTTCTTCCCTTATAAAAGGCATAGAGGATATCGTTTAGAGCGACATTATATTCTGCTAATTTATCGTTTAACCATTTTTTTGATTTTTTCAAACTATTAAGAGTACTATTTTCGATAGTACCATCGATAATTAATGGCAACGGATATTCATCATTGATATTAAAGGGACTTTTCTTAAAGACCGATAATTTACCGTTTGGTTCAAGAAGTGCATAATCAATATCATAAATACTTTTTATATTTTGAGCACGTAATGCCAAGAGTAAATCATCGATACTATAACGTTGTTTAACCATTTCGGAAAGATTCAGTTTGCCTTTATCGATTATAATACTCGGTTTCCCATCAAAAAAACGTCTTAACCGATTGGACTTTAACTGAACAAAAGCAAATAAGACCTCTAAAATAACTAGCAAAATAATAGGCATTATCGTCAAAATAGTATTGTCCTCACGATTCTCAATACTAATAGCTACTAATTCGGCGATAAGGATCGAAATAGTCAAATCACTGATACTCAGTTGCCCTATTTCGCGTTTTCCCATAATACGAAAGCATATCAAAATAAAAAAATAAAAAAATATTGTTCTCAATAATACGACTAGTAAATCCATATTATCACCTACAATATTAATGGGCATTATCTTTCTGTTTTATTCACTAATATTAAAATAATTAATAAGTAAACGTTTTTGTTTAACAGCTTCCTCTGGAGAATAATCTAAAATCCTCTTTATTAATTCATCACTAGATATAGTGTCCATATCTAAAAATAAGCTTTGTTGAAAAAATTTTTGCGATATTTAATAAAAGCGAAAAACACAAAATACTCAAAGATATCTTGGCTGATTTTTCGTAAATGCGAAAATCACTAGAAATATCATCTACTAAAAGTGCC
>CALVQL010000003.1 GCA_944358235.1 uncultured Bacilli bacterium | reverse complement strand
TTACAGACAGGAGTTATACGTACACTATTGATAGTATCAGCAATATTATATACGGTATATTCAAATGTATTTGATGAAAAAGATGGACTCATCGTTCCTTGTGAAACGGTTATTCCACTTAAAGTTGCATCACTTGATGGTTCTCTTTCTGGTACTCTTGCTCCAATATCGGTATTAATCGAAGCACTCTTACTTACTCCTTCGATTGAAGAATTGTGAAGACTTACCGTTAAACTAGTAATTCGTGCTGTCGAAGAATTAGTAACCACTAAGGTTGCAAGAGTAATATTCCCGGTAGGAAAATATTCGCTTGATGTCCCGGCAAATTGAAAAGTTAATCCTGTTGAATCCTCTAATACAGCTGTCTCCGACGGATTCGCCGATTCGACTTCACAACTAACATCAGTATGATTTGTCTCACAACCGATTTTAGCTTGTTTGATATTTTCCCCAGATCCAACTTCCATTATTACGGGAATTCTTACGACGTTATCGCTTTTTGTTGCTGATCCAAAATCAAAATCAGCAGCATTAGCAACGCTTGGCATAGTACCAAATACCAAAGCCCCAAGAATAACAAATAAGGATTTCCTTATTTTTAATTTCATTTTTTATCCCTTCTATCTTAAGAAAAATTATAGCAAAGTATGTGTATTTTATCAAGGTTAAATTAGCAGCAAATGCCCAACGTAATTATATATATTTGTTTGTGTAAAGATATAGAAAATCAGATGTCGAATTGTCATCAACATTAAGTAAAGTAGTTCACAATAGTTTTAACAAAATTTCATTCATGACATAAATTTTATTGGGATTTATGTATAAATGATTGTCTTTATATATTAAGTCTTTCTTTTCTATTAGTTCTTTGATTGGATAGACATCCTCTATTTTCTGACCATATTTAATAAGAAATTCTTTGACGTCGATTCCCTCAAGTTTTCTCAGTCCTAACATCAATTCGTTATCCATCTGATCTTTATATGTCAAAAGATTTTCTGTTAATCGGAAATTATGAGCGATATACTCATGGAGGTTTTTAGTGTTTTCATAGCGAAAAGCATCCTTATATCCTGCTGCTCCAAGTCCAAAACCGTAGTATTCGCCATTATTCCAGTAGTTTAGATTATGACGAGAGCGATATCCTGGTTTGGCAAAATTACTAACTTCATAGTGTTCGAAACCATTACGTTCTAACTTATCACAAATCGTATCATACATTCGGCGATCGATGTCTTCACTGATATATTGTGTGTCGTTTATCTTTAGTTTTGTATGGTCTTCGATTATCAAAGAATAAGTCGAAATATGAGTTGGTTCGAGCTTCAATAACTTAGATATGTCCTTCTTAAGTGTCGATATTTTTTCGCCAGGAATGGCATACATTAAGTCTAAATTAATATTGATAATTCCGCGATTGCGTAAGAGTTTTAGCTTGGCTTCGATATCTTTAAAATCCGCTTCCCGTTCGAGAATGGATAGATTATCAGGATCGAATGATTCGATACCAATACTGACACGATTTACTCCACCGGCAACGATGTCATCTAATAAGGATTCGTCGATATCCTGAGGATTTATTTCGAAAGTATACTCACAGTCAGGTGTTCGATTGAATATCTCGAGAATACGAAATAATTTGATACGTTCTTTTTTGGTAAGAGACGAAGGAGACCCGCCACCGACATATATTGAAGTGATGCGTTCTCCGTCATAACACCATTCTATTTCGCGTTGGAGAGCACTTAAATACTCGTCGACAAATGAATCGATGTGTAAGACCTTGGGAAAATCACAATAAGAACAAATTTTGTTGCAAAAAGGAATGTGGATATATACTGCTTCCATTACATCACCACCTTACAACAAAATTTTATAATAAACCCTTAAAAATTACAACATAATCTTATCTTATTCGCGAACATATTAATATATATGAAAAAAGTAGGAATTTATCCTACTTTTCCGTTTTTAAAACGGCTAGGAATGCTTCTGGAGGTACTTCAACACTACCGACCATCTTCATTCTCTTTTTGCCTTCCTTTTGTTTTTCTAGAAGTTTACGCTTACGTGAAACATCACCACCATAGCACTTCGCTAAGACATTTTTGCGCATAGGACTTATGCTTTCACGGGCAATTACTTTTGAGCCAATACTAGCTTGTATTGGAACCAAGAAAAGCTGTCTGGGAATGATATCTTTTAAATTAGAGACAATTTTCTTTCCTCTTTGATATGCAAAATCACGATGAACGATTAAGCTTAAGGCATCGACAGTCTCGCCATTTATCAAAATATCCATTTTCACTAAATCTTGGGCTTTATAACCAATTAATTCGTAATCAAAAGATGCATATCCTTTGGTACTCGATTTCAAACGATCAAAGAAATCATAGACGATTTCTGAAAGTGGCAAATCATAATGAATATTTACTCGATTTTCATCGATATAATCGATTGATTTATATATTCCACGTTTATCTTGACATAACTCCATTATGGCACCAATATATTCTGCCGGAACAAAGATATTAGTCGTAATAAATGGTTCGCGTATTTCTGCAATCTTAGCACGATCTGGCATTTTTGTTGGACTATCCACATAAATTTGGTCTCCATTAGTCAATAGTACTTCATAAATTACTGAAGGAGAAGTAGCGATTATATCGATGCCGAATTCGCGAGTTATTCGTTCTTCGATTATTTCCATGTGTAGTAAACCTAAGAATCCACATCTAAATCCAAATCCAAGAGCTTCAGATGTTTCGGGTTCAAATACTAATGAAGCATCATTTAACTTAAGTTTCTCGAGAGCTTCTTTTAACGGTTCGAATTTATTGGGTTCTACTGGAAATAATCCAGAGTAGACCATCGGTTTCATTGGTTGATATCCTGGGAGAGGCTCTTTAGCTGCGTTTTTAACAGTTGTGATAGTATCCCCAACTTTAACCGTATCAATTGTTTTAATAGAAGCGTTAATCCACCCTACTTGTCCTTCGACGAGACGATCAAGCGTTTTTACTTTTGGCGTTAAGACTCCTAATTCGACAACTTCATATTCGGCATTAGTCGCCATCATTTTTATTCTTTCGCCTTTCCTAATTTCGCCACTAAAAATACGAACTGAAGCGATAACACCACGATATGAATCAAAATAACTATCAAAAATTAATGCTTTTGTCTCAGTAGTATCACTTTTTTTCGGCGGGGTTATTCTGGTGATAATTGCATCTAACAAGTCTTTGACGCCTTCTCCAGTTTTACCACTACATAAAATTATATCTTCCTCCCTGAACCCCAAAATATTTATGAGTTCATTTTTTACTTTGGGAATATCAGCGTTCGGTAAGTCGATTTTGTTTATAACCGGAATAATGATGAGGTCGTTATTTAGTGCTAAATACAAATTTGCTAAAGTTTGCGCTTCGATTCCTTGAGCAGCATCGACAATCAAAATTGCTCCCTCGCAAGCCGCCAAGCTTCGCGATACTTCGTAAGAAAAATCGACATGTCCCGGAGTATCAATAAGGTGCAAGATATATTCTTCGTTATTATAACGATATTTTAATTCTACGGCATTAAGTTTAATTGTGATTCCACGTTCTCTTTCTAAATCCATATTATCCAAAAGCTGATCTTTCATGTCGTGTTTATCAACAGCTCCTGTAAGTTCGAGAATTCGATCAGCTAGCGTCGATTTTCCATGATCGATATGGGCAATAATACTAAAATTCCTAATATGTTCTCTATCCATATTTTTCACCTGTAGGTATTTTAACATATTTAAAGATTTTTATAAATAGTCATTAAAAATCAGTGAAATTTTTCACTGATTAACAACAGCTTCAGCAGCCTTGATTCCGTCCATTGCCGAAGTCATAATTCCACCAGAATAACCTGCTCCTTCACCACAAGGAAATATTCCCTTGATATTTGATTGCATTGTTTCATCACGTAATATCCGTAATGGTGATGATGTACGACTTTCGACTCCCGATATTATCGCATCATAATCAGAAAAACCAGCAATCTTTTTATCGAAATGCTGAATTCCTTCCTTAAACGCTATGGAAAGCTCTTCAGGAAGCACTTTACTTAAATCGCCGAGAATGTATTTTCCTTTGGTTTCAGGAATGATACTTCCTAACTTCTCAGACGGAACGCCGTTTAAGAAATCGCCGAGTAATTGAATGGGGATATCCCCCTTTCCGATATTAAAAGCGCTTCTTTCGAGCATTCTTTGAAATTCAATTCCTTTCATCGGATCGTCGTCAAACATCTTAGGTGGAACTGTAACGACAATGGCGCTATTGGCATTTTTGGAGTCACGAAGATGATTGCTCATTCCATTAACGACTAACAATCCTTGTTCGCTCGAAGCGTTGACGACATATCCGCCTGGACACATACAGAAGGAATAAACTCCATGACCGTTAGAGCTTTGATATGTCAATTTATAATTTGCGGCACCTAATTTATCCCAATACTTTGGACCGTACTGACTTTTATTAATGTTCTCTTGCAAGTGTTCAATTCTGAATCCAACAGCAAATGGTTTCGCTATTACTTTTAAACCACGCTCTTTTAACATGGAAAAAGTATCACGAGCACTATGACCAATCGCTAAAATTAATAGATCACAATCTTTCCATTTGGTGCCATTTAATTCGATAGCACTAAGCTTATTGTTAACAACTTTTATGTCGGTAAGACGAGTATCAAAGACAAATTCCCCTCCTAAAGACTGAATATAATTACGCATATTCTTTATTACATCACGCAATATATCGGTACCTATATGAGGTTTATAGCTGTATAAAATATCTTCTGGTGCGCCGAACTTTACGAAAGAGTTCAACACATATTCATCTCTTTTATCGTGATCGTGGACTAAAGTATTAAGTTTACCATCGGAAAAAGTTCCCGCTCCACCTTCACCAAATTGAACATTCGATTCTTCATTTAATATGCCGGTATTCCAAAACTTTGCAACACTTTTTACACGCTCTTCAATGTCTTCACCACGCTCAATAACAATTGGTTGATACCCGTTTTCTGCTAATGTTAATGCACAAAACAAACCGGCCGGCCCGGATCCTACTATAACGGGTTTTATGTGGCAATCAACTTTCTTGGGAAAAGTATAAGTTTTAGTATTGGATTCGTTAATATTTTTATCGCCGTGTTTACGTCTTAAAATTTCAGTCTCGTTCAGCGCTACAACGTCGACCTCATATACATAATAAATGTTATTTTTATCGCGTGCATCAAGAGATTGTTTTTTTATCTTAAAGCTAATTATATCTGTAGAATTAATCCCTAATTTGGACTTTATCTTTGATTGAAGAGCAGTATTTTGATCTTCTAAAACATCTACCTTCAGTTGTTTGATATTTATCATTTTGTCACTCCCAATCCGGCGATATAGCCACTTATCCAAGCAAAAGCGAGATTGTAACCTCCACATTTGCCATCGACATCTAAGAGTTCACCGACTATATAAAGATTATCTATTATTTTTGATTCCATAGTTTTTACATTTATATCCTCGAGAGGAATTCCTCCAACCGTTGTTTGAGCACGATCGAAGGATTCAGTATCGATTATATTTATAGGAAAATCACCGATATAACTAATTAGGATATTTCTTTTTTCTTCAGAGAGATTTTCCCATCTCTCATCAGGTTTAATTTGAGAAACTCGAAATATGACATCTAGTACTTTATAATTTATAATACTTTCTAATAATTCCTGTAAAGTGTGGTCAGCAAGTTCGAGATTACGCTTATTAAACCAAGTATATAAGTTATCATCAATTGGTGGCATAAAATTTATTCGAATTTGAGCTCTTTTGCCATTATCCAAAGCTCGCGAAACACGCCCGCTTAGATTTAAAGAGCAAATGCCGCTTAAACCGTTTTTAGTCAATTGTAATTCGCCAAGTTCATACCCGCTCATTTTTCCGGAAATATATAGAGTCAGTCCGGCATCAATACGAACACCATCCCAATTATAAGCTGTATCTGTGATAAGAGGCACCAATCCTGGTAATGGCTTATTTAACTTATGTCCTAATTTAGCAGCTAATAAATACCCAGTCCCATCGCTTCCAGTCTTGGAATAAGAAGACCCCCCACAAGCCAATATAACCTTATCGGCTAATAGCATGTCATTTTCAGAATGAATTACAAATTTTTCTTTATCCTTTGTTATATCTGTTACTTTAAAATTAAATAAAACCGTAATATTGCGTTTTTTAACTTCATTAAAAAGAATTTCTCTAATGCTAAAAGCCTGCCCAGACATCGGATAATAATAACCGTTTTTTATTTTGGGATATATGGTAAGGGAATATAAAAAATCGAGGACTTCTTCTTTTCGCGAAAGAATATCTTTTAGAAGACTCGATTCTGTTATATTGAAATGATTTGGAGTGATATCAGAGTTCCAATAATTACATTTTCCGTTTCCCGTTATGAGAATTTTCTTACCGCATTTATCATTACCTTCGACAATAATTACTTCGGATGATTCAGAAGCTTTTAAGGCCGCAATAAGCCCCGAAGCTCCTCCACCTATGACTATAACTTTATCCATATATTGGCACTCCAAACTATTAGTCGTTTTCCTTTATAGTATTTTTCAAAAGATGCATTTCTCTTTTCAATTTTAAACGATAACGCAATTTCATTCTAGGTATTAGATTATATATTTTTTGACAATTTGAAAGTTCAAAATTCAAATAATTTTTGTTATGAATTAATACGGGGCCATATTTAAGTTCTTTTTTACTATACTTTTTATTACCACGAACAAATACAATATTTATATAGTGTTTGTTATTATCTACTAAAAAATCTTCGGCTTTTATCGAAAAGCCTCTGCTTGTGATATTTTCGCGCAATTCGTAATGATCATTATTCGATTGAATTATCAATTTATCTATTTTATTTAAATATGGGTTATCAAGAATTTTTAGAATTGTCGATGTTCCCATTCCGGATATTAGAATTGTATCTATTTTATCGTCATCTGTTAAAACACTTAAGCCATCCCCCAAACGCGCTTCAATGCGATCGCTCAGATTATTTTTTTGAATGTTATCTTTACCAGTATTTAAAGCGTTCTCATGAATGTCAGAAACAATCATTTTCTTTACGACATTATTTTTTACTAAATAGACGTCTAATAGCGCATGATCACATCCGATATCGATGATATGATCGTTAAAATTAATGTGACGAGCTAATGATTCTAATCTGATACTCAACATATTAGTCCACCATAAAATCTTTTAGTTTTTTGGCGCGAGATGGATGACGTAATTTACGAAGAGCTTTAGCTTCAATCTGACGAATACGTTCACGTGTAACATTAAATCTCTTTCCGACTTCTTCTAGTGTATATGATGTTCCATCGACTAAACCGAAGCGCAATTCTAATACTTGTTGTTCACGCGGTTGAAGAGTCGCTAAAACCGATTTTATCTCTTCTTTTAGTATTTCGTTTGTAGCATATTCTTCTGGTGATAAACTGCTTTCATCTTTGATAAAATCACCTAAGTGTGAATCATCTTCTTCTCCAATAGGAGTTTCCAAAGAGACAGGATCCTGGCTAATTTTGATGACTTCACGAACTTTTTCGATACTAATTCCCATTTTTTTAGCTAGTTCTTCATCGCTCGGTTCGCGATTTAATTCAAGAGTCATCTGACGTTGAATACGGGCCATTTTGTTGATAGTTTCGACCATATGTACTGGAACACGAATTGTCCTAGCTTGGTCAGCTAGAGCACGCGTTATGGCTTGACGTATCCACCAAGTAGCATAAGTTGAAAATTTATATCCTTTACCGAAATCGAACTTTTCTACGGCTTTCATTAGTCCGATATTTCCTTCTTGAATAAGATCTAAAAATAATAATCCACGTCCAACATAACGCTTTGCAATGGATACGACAAGACGTAGATTCGATTCGGCAAGAATATTTCGTGCTTCCTCGTCACCATTAGCAACACGAATTGAAAGCTCCATCTCTTCTTCCGGCGAGAGCAAGCTTATGCGACCAATTTCTTTTAAGTACATACGAACGGGATCGTTAATATTGACGTCCTTAGTCAAATCCTCATCATTTAAGACGACAACTGCTTCTGGTTTTGCTGAACCATCACTATTGGCTTCTTCTTCAGTTATAACATTAATTCCAGCTTCGACAAATGTCGTATATAGCGAATCAAGAGAATCGCTATCCATCTCCAATCCTTGAAGAGATTGGGCCAATTCTTCAAATGTGATATATCCCCTTTTTTTCCCTAATTCTAACAACTCGTTTTTGCGTTCGTCAAACGTCTTGATTTCTTTTACTTTTTTCATAAGTTACACATCCTTTTTTTCAATCTTGTTATCTCATCTGCTATTTTTAATTTAGCATTAATATCACTTTCTCGTTTTAGCTGTTCTCTTAATTTAGAAATTCGTTCTTCATCGATGAGCTTTTTTATCTTTTCGATAAGACCGATGTATTCTCCATCGTTCAATTCTATCAACGCATAATTATCGACGATATCTAAAACTTTTTCATAATTATCCCCATCTATTTCATAAGTGATAAAATCCGCCATATTAATATAATTGTATTTGATAAAAAATGCAAGTATATCCTCTGCTATCGCAACATATTTTTCGTCTGGCAAATAAGATAGTTCTTGTTCATATAGTTTAATATACTTTTCACCATTCATCATATAGAATATCAGCATATCAAACAATTTATCGCGTCGAGCCTTGGGTATTTTTTTTGGCTTGACAATTATTTCTGTTTTTGGAGTTTCCACTTTAATAATCTTATTTAACAGGATATTGCGATCAATATGATATTCCTCACTAAGACGGTTAACTGTCAAATCGATGAGAATGTCATCATGAGTTTTATTAAGTTCTGCTATTACTGAATTTACATATTCTGACACATCATCGACTTTGGAGAAGTTTTTATTCTTCTTTAAATAGTTTAGCTTAAAATCGAAGAAACTAATCGCATGATTTATAGCATCTTTAAATTCTTCAACGGAATATTTCAATAAATATTCATCAGGATCTTTTGCTCCAGATATGCGTAATACTTTAAGATCGATTTGGGCATCAGCTAATAATTCGCCATTCGTTATCGTCGCTTTTTCTCCGGCTGAATCGTTATCCATACATAATACTATCGTCGTATTCAGTTTTTTTAATAATTTTATGTGCTCATTTGTAAGGGCTGTCCCCATTGTGGCGACGACATTTTTTAATCCACAAGAATAGATTCTAACAGCGTCCATCTGGCCTTCGACGACGAGAAGATACTTTAAACGCCGTGCTTCGTTTTGCGCTCGGTGATAATTAAAGAGTATTTCACCCTTCTTAAAGATTTTCGTCTCACGAGTGTTAATGTATTTGGCTTCATCACTATCGTCAAATATACGTGCCGAAAATCCAACAGGTTTTCCCGAAGCATTGTGTATAGGAAATGTTATACGGTTACGA
Organism: uncultured Bacilli bacterium; assembly: GCA_944358235.1. Lineage (GTDB taxonomy): Bacteria > Bacillota_I > Bacilli_A > RF39 > UBA660 > CAG-582. The sequence goes on along the minus strand of CALVQL010000003.1, from coordinate 27,981 downwards.
AAAAGATCATATAACGTACTACCACGATTAGATATTCCGGTATCAAGAAGCATTTCTTCAGAGTATCCTTTATTTATCAGAAGTTTTGTCAAATTATCTGGAGCTTTAGGGGCAAGCCCGATTGCAAAATCGTTGATTACCTCTTCACTCAAACCACGATTTTTTAAATACTCGCGAGCTTGCTTTCCATCACTACTTTTCAAATTATTTTGATAATACTTTACCGCCAAATCGACTAATTCATAGTGTTTATCATATTTCGATGTAACTTTATAGCCGGAATCGAGTTCGATGCCGACGCGGTCAGCCACGATCTTAACAGCTTCGATAAAAGAGACGTTTTCATAATTCTGCACAAAAGTGAAAACTGTTCCAGTCGCATGACAGACAAAACACGTATATAGTTGCTTTTCTTCACTGACACTCATCGAAGGATTATGATCATCATGAAAAGGACATACCCCAAAATAATTTTTTCCCTTTTTCTCGAGATTTATGTAAGAACCAATAATATCGACGATGTTGGCCGTGCGCTGTATGCGATTAATCTCTTCTGTAGGTAACATGGCCATAAAATCACCTTCTAATTATATTTATTTCAAAAACCTTTCATTTTCCTTTAATTTTTTTGAAAAAAATGCCAAAAAAAAGGAAAAAAAGCTATAAATACCATAGTTTTTCTCTATTTTTTCGAATTTCTTTGATAATTCCACTTCCCAAACACTGTTCACCAAGATAAAAGACACATATTTGACCTGGAGTTACTGCCTTTACTTTTTGCGGATAACGAACACTTATAGTACCGTCCTCGCGATACTCTAACATTACCTCGTTATCTGGCCCACGATAGCGGAATTTGGCGGTGCAAAAAGTCGGATGATTTGGGGAAATAAAATTCACGGTATCGATAATACATTCATCAGAATATAGTGCTTCCGGATCATCTCCAAAGGCGATATATAATTCGTTTTTAGCCACATTCTTTCCGACGACAAAGTGTTTTTCGGCAAAACCGCTTATTCCGACATTGCGACGCTGACCAATCGTATAATTCATAAGTCCGTCATGACGACCGACGATTTCTAACGTATCGACATCGATAATATATCCCGGATTCGGTTTTAAATAGTTTTGAATAAATTTCTGATAATTTCGTTCACCAATAAAACATATTCCTGTCGAATCCTTCTTCTTAGCAGTCGGAATATCATTATCAATGGCAATCTTTCTAACTTCACTCTTTTCTAAGTCACCAATCGGAAATAAAACGTCTTTTAATTGATTAGGAGTAAGTTGTGCCAAAAAGTATGATTGATCCTTATTTGAATCGACGCCGCGATATAATTTACATCCCTTAACTCTGGCATAGTGCCCAGTCGCAATATAATCAGCTCCTAGACGGCGAGCCTCCTTGATGAAAGCATCAAATTTAATATACTTATTACACATTACATCAGGATTAGGAGTGCGTCCTGCTTCTAACTCTTCGAGAAAATAACTGAAAACATTATCCCAATATTCTTTGATAAAATCGACACGATGAAGTGGAATATTCAAATGCTTACAAACAGCAAGAGCATCATTATAATCTTGTTCTTGAGGGCAGATATTATCATCGATATATGGATTACCCGATATATCGTTATTTACTAAGCTGTCCCAATTACGCATGAATAAGCCGATTACTTCATATCCCTGTTTTTTTAAAAGATATGCAGCAACTGATGAATCGACACCTCCTGACATACCAATAACAACTTTCTTAGCCATAAACATCCCTTCTTTAAGGGTATTATAGCATAAAAGTAAGATAATTTAATAATTTATTGCCAAAGAAATAAATGACAGTATCGTACGCTAAAAGAATTAACAAAATTATAAAGTATTTTTGTAATAACGGTTTTATCATACCGTCGAAGTAATCCTTGTTGATACCAATTATATTATCGATACTTTTCTTGATATATTTAAAACTAACGATAAAAAGATATATGAGTATCAGTAATAAAAATAATTTATTAATAGCAATCGTTACTAAGGCATATAAAATTCCCTTTAATTTGAAATTGCTAAAGAAAATGGCGAGAAGATATCCGATACTTACTCCTTCAAAACCGATATAAATACTTTCGGCAATTATTCCAAGCAGAGAAATTGTCGAAAAAAGAAATAGAAAGAAAATAATCAAATGAGGAATAAATAAATTGTTGTGTCCACTAAGTCCTTCGATATAATCTGTCAAATCATAATAATTATTAATTCCATAGATATATCCGGTTATTACAGAAACGATGAATAATACTACAACAAATACTATAACGTGTCTACTTTTTCTCATATTTTCACCCATTTAATTTATATTAAACACTTTATTTTGTATGACAAATAGTTTATAATTAATGAAGGTGATTTATTTATGAGTATCGATGAAAAAAAATATGAGGTTGTTGGAGATATAAAAATAGCCAAACCAAAGAAAAGAAAAAATAAAAAGAAAACTGATTCGACTCCTATAGGAGTAAAAATATTCGTTTGGTTTATGTTCTTGGCTATGCTAGCATCGTTTGCAGCGCCTTTAATTTATTATTTTGTATCTTATGCAATTGGCAGTTAAGCCAATTTTTTTTATAAAAAAAGTATTTAAGAAGTCTTAAATACTCATTAATTCTTGCTCTTTTTCTTTTATTTTTTCATCGACAATTTTATTGTATTTATTTATCAATTCCTGAATATCGTTCATTAGGCTCTTCTCTTCGTCTTCTGTCAATTCCTCGTCCTTTTTTATTGCATTATTAGCATCTTGACGAGCGTTACGTAAAGCAACTTTAGCTTGTTCTCCCATTTCGTGCACTTGCTTAACATATGTACGACGAGTTTCTTCAGTAAGTTGAGGAACAGTTAAAATAATCGTCTCCCCATTGTTAGTTGGAGTAATTCCAATATTTGCTTCATTTATCGCTCTTTCGATATCTTTTAGAGCAGAACGATCAAAAGGTTTGATGAACAATTCACGAGCTTCAGGTACAGTTATATTAGCCAAAGCATTTATGGGACTTTTAGCTCCATAATAATCCACCATAATTCCATTTAACATGCTCGCATTTGCTCTTCCAGCTCGAACAGTAATTAATCTCGCCTCTAAATTATCAATAGCTTTAATCATGCTCAGTTCGGCACTATCAACATAATCCATAAAATCTCTCCTTAAAAATATTATACTTTATAGTTATTTACTTAGCAATAGATAAAAGCAATGTGAGCAGTATTCCGACGGTTGTTAGTTCAGCTAAAATCAGTACATTTGCGATTCCAGAAGAAGTATTATTCTTTTTTAATTTCTTCTTTGGTGGTTTTAGTGATTGCGTGTTTTTTACGGTATTTTGATAGATCAGATACTGTTCCACATGATATCTTTCATGATTGGTCAAAGTTCCTTCAAGTCCTTCTTGTTCTTTATTGTAGATTTCTACTAATGGCAAAATATACTCATTTAAAGCGGCGATTAACCCTTCTTTAATATCATTATCAACCGTATTTTTAGATAAAGTATCAAAGATGTAGTCGATTGCATGATCGAGATATGTGCTTTCTTTGATTGTCAGAGGAATCTCTGATGATTGGTGCTTAGAAACTAGATTTTTAAAATGTTCTATATCAAAGGTAAATTCTGTAGTCGGTGCAGTAGTTAAGGGTATTAAATGGCGATTATTATTGGTATCTGTTGTAAATTTTATCAAAGTCTTTCCTACTCTATATATACGCTCGCCATAAGAATCGACTGTAACTTCAATATTTCCTTCGAGATCATTAATTACTACATAATCTTTTAACTCTTCTAATTCTTGTCGCTTAATAGAAGGGTCTGAAACGACGGAATAAGCAGCAAGATTCGGCTGATCGTCTTCAAAACTTTCAAGAGGATAAAAATCAAGATCAACATGCGTATATTCTTTGAAACGATTAAATACAGTTTTAGAATCGGCATTATCCGCTAATTCGGGATATTTATCGAAAAAAGCATCTAGTCCGGTATCCGGAGGACATATAGCAATATCTATCGGCTGATCTTTTTCAGAATATGCAAGATAATCAATTGCTCTTTTGGAATCATTTTGTAAAGATGTTGTTTCGATAATCGATAACTCATCTAATTGCGAATTTCGTTGTTGCAAATGCTTTAATACGTCGATATTGTCCAAGTGTCTCTCTTTCTTGAATTCACTTATTTTCGAATTTACAATACGTTCTAACTCATCTTTATTATCATACGCTCTAAAACGAAGATTATTGGATAAAATCTGTAGAAATTCATAATTATTAAAATTATATTCTAACGATTTTATTTCTAGAATTAACTCTTCGACATTTAAAATATGATTATTTTCGACTTTTAAATTCAAGTTTTCTATTGTCATATTAACCACCTATTATCTTTTTTAATTCACGTTTGTATCGAGCTGTTTTGGACTCTATACAGACACGTTGCGTTAGTGCAAGTAATATCATTAAATTAAGCATAAAGCTTCCTCCATATGATAAAAACGGAAGTGGAACACCTGTTAACGGAATCAAAGCTAGTAAGCCACCAAGATTTACACATATATGGGTAAGGATATATGCAAATGTTCCGAAAGCGATTATCGAACCACGTAAAGTATTAGCATTACGTGCTATCGCAAGAATTCTATATAGTAGTAAAATGTACAGTAACAATATAACTGAGCCACCGACATACCCCAATTCCTCGACGATAATCGGAAATATAAAGTCAGTATGTGCTTCAGGTAGATATAAATATTTTTGTGTCGATTTACCTAATCCAACACCAAATAGACTTCCATTATTAATGGCGATGTAGCCGTTGCATACTTGATAACCCGTTTCTTCTAAATAGCGATCACAAGGGTTTTTAAATTGGAAACGGCTAGCCTGCGTATCAGTGAGATATTCTTGATTAAATTGCAATGCTACAAAAACTGCTATTACCCCAATTGCTACTACGGCTTTCAAAATGTTCATCACTTTATTTTTTTCCACTGGCAACGAAAAAAAGATGAACATACAAATCACTGCAATAATAATCGCTGTCCCTAAATCGGGCTCTGATGCTACTAAGAAAAAGATTATAACACATGGAATCAAAGGAATAAATAAATCGTAGATATTTTTCAATCTTTTTTTGCTACCATACCAGCATGCCAAAAAGACAATTATAAATGTCTTAGCAAATTCACTCGGTTGAATAGAAAATCCGGCAAGGCGAAACCAACTTTGGGCTGAGTTAGTGACGGTTCCATAAGTCCTCAAAGCTAGTAATGCGGCCAAAATGCCGATGATTCCGATCTTTGATAAAACGATATAATATTTCGTAGGAATTCCAATTATAATTAAACTAGCTATTAAGCCGATAATTACGATGATGAGTTCTTTTTGAAAGAAATAGTATTCCGTCTGTCCGTATTGTAGGACAGCACTTATACTAGATGCACTAAAAATCATGATAAGACCGACAATCGTCAAGACAACAGAAACTATGAATAAAGGAATATCGATCTTTTTTAGTGTCGCTTTCATATTCTCACCTATCATAATTTTAACATAAAAAAACATATAAAGTTATATGTTCTTAATTTTTTTGTTAAGTTAATGTCTATTAATCAACAAGAGGGTTGCCATCAGCATCAGTTTTAATATTTCCACATAAGATTAAAATTCCTTCGATAAATCCCCATATTGCTGATATTTGCGATAAAATACAGCATGATAAGACTGTTATAAGAAGTTGGGCAATTGCTTTATTGTTGTATCCTAAATAAAAATTATGTACACCAAAAGCTCCTAAAAAGATACCAAGAAGCCCAGCTATAACCTTACTCTTGCTATGAATATTAGAATATTGCTTTTGGGAATTATTTTCCGATGTGTTATCGACTTTTTTCCCACAACTTACACAAAACGATTGATTCTCCTCCAATTTATGTCCACAATTAGTACAAAACTTTGCCATTAGTTCACCTCTTTTTAATTATAACGCATTTTTACTTATTTGTTCAATATATTTGCTTTTCTATCGATAAGATTATTGAATAAGCTTACAACGAGGATAGCGATATATGGAGCTAATATTGCATTCCATAAGCTTAAGCCAAAGCTTAAAAGCCCGATTGCAAGTCCAAACACAACTTTACCCCTTATTGTATAACAACTAGTTACACTATCGGTTGCAATAAATGTAAATATGAATGGATAATTATTAATAAAATAGTTATCTAAAAAGTTACTATTAGTAATAATGGATTCGATTCCAACTGCTAAAGTAAATATAGCTATTGCGCTTATTGCTATACTCGTCTTATTGCTGTTTGTAAGCTCCAATCCGATGATAGCGACAAACAATAATATTACATGTGTGCTTGCTATTCCGCCAGGACCGCGTCCAATCATATAATCCATGAATGAAAGCGAAAAAGAGTTGGCGCTTTCATAGGGATTAGCATAAACAAAAGACGAAATTGTTGATTCGATAATATATATCAAAATGAAACAGAACGCCATGGTATTTATACGATTATTAGTAAATTTCGATGCAAACAGAACAACGAACAAAACCCCTAAAAAAATGGCTATATTAGCATTAATACTCATGACCGCTCCAAGAATTATACCATATTCAACATGAAATGAAGAGAATATTATGGTTAGCAATGAATCGTCATTTTTCTTAATTAGTCGCTCATATATTATATTAACTAAAGCCCCAATTATTGCTCCACCAAAGATAAAATACAAAGGGCGGAACATATTTATTAAGCTTACATAATCATTTTGATATAGATATATTCCGTTCTTATAAAAGCCATATATGACAAGTGGCATAATAAATAAAATACGAGCAAGCGAAATCGTCATAATCGAACGTTCGCTTCGTATATATACATTGTTATTCATCGTTACCTCCTAGATATGGTTTAAAATTAATCTTCGAAGGACAAATATAAGTACACAACCCACAGTGAATACATTTGCTACGGTCAGCACGTTTATGATCTTTTAGATATTTAGGATTTAACCCGACAGGACATTTGCTATTACATAAGCCACAATTGATGCATTTTTTTTCTTTTTGAGTGTCCTTGGTGTTCAAAAATATACTTCTAGTCTCTGTCGTTATGACATTGTTTAATGTAGATAAAGTCTTCCCTGCTATCAAGCCGTTGACGATAACATAATAATCGTCATTGACGATATTACAACAATTCTTGATAATATCACTAAGTGATGTCCCTATTTTTACGTTGACGACAAAGCTTTTATCGATGGCATTTCCTCCAACAGTAACTAGTCGTTCTGTCATCGGTTTATTGCGCTTCAAGACATTATAAATAGTATATATATCTTGTGCTGATAAATATAAATATCCGCCCTTCTCTTGTTTTTTGGTCAGGATTGATTTAACCAACACTTCTTTAAAGCCGATAGGATAAATATCGGGGACAAGTCGAAGTGTTATATTGGGATATGTACCGATATTGTTAGTCAGATTAATAACGTTTTCGGAATCGTTATTATTAATAGCGAGAATTGTCGTATCGAGTTTTAAAATAGATGATATGGCATCGATCGTTTCGAGAATTTGTGAACTGTGGTTATCGATAATGAATGAGGCAGTCTTCTCAAAGGGATCCGGATCAATACCGTTGACGACAAGTACTTTAATATCTTCAGGAATATCCCCTTCATAAGCATTATATTTTTTTATCAATTCAATAAAGTCTTCTTTGACGTATTCGTTTATATACTTCATAGCGCTTTTCTTGTGATTTACTTTCTCCCGAAAATCATTAGCGATTACAACACATCGAACTTCACGATCATTTACACGCATCGATTCGGTTGCACCGATAACAGTTCCCGATATTGGCGCATAAACTAATTTGCTTCCCTTACGCAACATAACTTCCTCTTTGAAGACTTGACTATTGGTTTCAATTTCGATAGAAAAATCTTCTAATATCGGAATATAGACATAATCTGGGTTTAAAAAATCCACGACATTATGCGAAATTAAATTGCGTTTTCCTTCTTTTACTGAGACCATTCCGTTCATAGATTCACCAACTTTATTTATCTCTATAATAAGAGATGATATCATCATATAAATTAGAATTGAAAGACTTTTTTCTAATCATTTCAATTTCTTGCCTGTAAGGTGGGTATTCACGATCTATATATGGTGTTTCTAATATTTTAGGAACATCAGCAAGACGTGGGTTATAGATAACTCTTAAAAGATTATCAAAACCAATCGTCCCATATCCAATATTTTCGTGGCGATCTTTATGTGATGCCAGAATGTTTTTAGAATCATTGACGTGAACGCAACCTATTTTTTGAATTCCAATAGTCATATCGAATTGATCGAGATATTCGTCAAAACAAGAAATATCGACTCCGGAATCGTTTAAATGACAAGTGTCAAGGCATACTCCTACTTTGTCCTTTAAGTTTATATTTTCAATTATATAAGCTATTTCAGCCATGCTAGAGCCGATTTCTGTTCCTTTTCCTGCCATCGTCTCTAAAAGTATAACAATGTCGTCATCAGGCTTTAAAACGGCATTTAAAGCATATACAATATTATCTATTGCTATCTTGCGATCCAATTTAGTAGCACTTCCAGGATGAAGAACGATGCGTTTAATCTTAAGACGCAAACAACGTTCTATCTCACTGCGTAAAAAACTGATGGCAAAAGCATATTTATCAGGATCGATATTATTCGCAAGATTAATAATATATGGTGCATGACATATAACATTAATAACATCTATATCAGCTAATTGCATTTGTTTTAAGGCTTCATCTCTTAAAGTATCGGATATTTCCCCACGAATTGTATTTTGAGGAGCTCCAGTATAAAACATAAAAGCATTAGCGCCGTAATTTAAAGCCTCTTTCAAACATCCTACTAATTGATTTTGATTATTATAGCTGACATGAGATCCTAGTATTAACACATTAACCACCTATTAAAGATTATAGCATAAAAAAAACAACTATAATAGTTGTTTTTTCTAATTAGCACTTACGATTATATAACCGTTTCTATTGTAGCAAGTTGCTTGGCTACCAGCTGCTGCTTGGCAAGCTACAGCAGAAGAAGCTGCTTGACTACTAATGAATGATGCATCGTATGCAGCAATTGAACCATTGTCAGTTGTTGGCATACCATTTTGAGTTACATTGTAATTCGTAATCATGTAGTTGTTATCGTATAGGAATAAGATGTATTCAACATTATCAACGTCAATGGCATTTACTACCACATAACCCCTATAATCTCCAGTTGATGTTAGCTCCAAATCAGATGTAATATCATATACATAGTAGCCAGCTCCAGCAATTGAACCTAAACCAGCATCATATAAGTATTGAGTCTGTACTGCGTTAATAACCTTTTCAGCATATAACACAAACGAACTCTTTCTTGCATTATTCATAACATCCAATACAGTCGGTATTGCTATAATCATTATTATAGCTAATACAACGATAACAGCTAGTAACTCCACTAATGTAAAACCATTTTTCTTCTTCATACAAATTCCTCTTTCTATTATACTTAAATTATATATTTTTCTTATTATTTAGTCAATACCTTTTAGAGTATTTTACATCCAAGAAGATATCTAAACGATATCTTCCGGATGATTGTTCTGTTGTTCTTTTTCATCTTTTTTGTCATCATCATCTAAAACGACCTTTTTACGCTTGTTGATTGCGACAATCGTCAAAATGATTAATAGTAATACTCCTAATCCTACCGCGAATCCACGAAGCACTTTCGTCGTCGCTGATTCTTCTTCGGCGAATTTTACAGTGATTGTATACGTCTTGTTATAGAAGCCGTTTTCACTTTGAACGAATAACACTATTTGATCATCATTTTGAAGTTCTTCGTTTCCAGTTAATGCAACATGAGCTGTCTCTGATGCAGTCTCATAATTGATGAATAAATGATCCTCGCCTCTCGTCGTCAATGTATATTCATAAACTTCTGGATCGAAGTCAATTGAGTATCCAGAAACCCCTAAATAACTCAATGATGCGTTTGATTCTGCTAACGTCGGATCTGGTTTACCAGATTCGCTATTACCATTTCCTCCGTTGCCATTTCCCCCTGAATTATTCGGAACATTTCCTGATTCATCAAGACGCGTTACCATTATACGGTAGTACGATCTTTCGCCAGTTATCGTATTAAATACTGTTGCTACCACTGGGTTGGTTCCAACATTTAACGCTTCGGCCCCAGTAATATATACCTCACTAGTTTCAGGCTCTTCGACAACTGCCGTCACATTTAAGCTCGTTACCGAATTAGGTACTCTGAGATCGTAATAGAATTTATATGGACTAAATGCCAAAACATCATCATAACCACTAACACTTAAGCTTGCAAGTAGTAAAGAGCGATCTTCAATATTTATCGTAGTCGTCGTATCTGATGTCGTAGGACGTTCTGTTGTCGTCGTCGTCGAGACGTTTTCAGTCGGTCTATCACTTGTCGTCGTCGTCGTTACTTGTTCAGTACGTCTTGTTGTAGTGGTCGTCGTTGTAACGCCTGTTTGATTACGAGTCGTCGTCGTCGTTGTTACACGTGTAGTATCACGATCAGCTGTAGTAGTAGTCGTTACTTGTGTGGTTCTAGTCGTCGTCGTTCCTTTGACATCATCACCAGTAGCACTACATGACGGAGCTGATATTGCTAATTTATTAGCGTCATTTTTGTGATTCTCGTTGAATTCAGAAATCGCTGCATAGAACTCATCCATCGACATATCGTCGTTAAATGCGACATTTTCAACTGCGTAGGCATCGTCCTTTAGCGTGATTTCTACATTATATTCATATGTATCAACAACAGCATCTCCAGAAGCATAAGTCTTGCAAGTATTGCTCGCCGTCTTCAATGAGTCACCATCGAGATATTGATAGTTGGCACATAGAACTTCTCCTTCTTGTAATGACTTCGTTATCTCTGTTGAAGTTGCGCCTTCAGTGACATAGAACGAAGTGTCTGGTGTACAAGAAGAGCCATCGGCAACACAGTATTTTACATACTGTAGTCCACTACTGTTGCTAAGCGAAACAGTTACATTTTTGTTTCCGGATTCAACAGGTGTCCGATTTACCTTTACCCAACCTTCATAATCCCCTGTGTTCGATATACCCAAATCTTCACCAATATCGTATACGACACAATCGGTATTATCTTTGTTGTGCTCCAGATCCTGCGTGTACTGAGCCAGAGCCTTTGACTGCAGACTTTGAGCATAAAGATAAAATGATTCCTTTTGGGCAGATCGCATAGCTGACAGAACTGATGGTATTGCTATAATGAGGATTAGTGCCAGAATAACAATAACCGCCAGCAACTCAACTAAAGTAAAACCTTTATCTTTCTTTCTCATAATTCAAACCTATCTTTCTATTCTATAAATATTATAAGTTAAGATTCTCATTTTTTCAATAAAAAAAGAGAAGTTTTTCTCCTATTCTACAATTTTCATAATATTACTTACGAGTTCCAAGTTCTCAACTACGTTGTTTACTTTGTCAAAGTTGGCATTTCTTTTAAAGGTCTTGTATTCTTTTTTTAATGCTTCAAAGTTCTTTTGATCACGATTTAAAAGGCGATACCAGTAGGAATGATGCATAAGATATTCGTGTAATTTAGCATCTTTTTCGATTTCTAATACAATAGATAGTTCCATTAATCTCCGTAAAACTTAGTAATCGGTCTGGAAGTTTTACTCACCACTTCGGGACTTTTTTTGGTAAGTTCTTGAATAATATTAATCGCCTTTTGAGCATTATTCACATGTCTTTGAATGCTATCCATGTTTACATTTTTGAATATACTCGTAAGCTCAGAAACTTTATCTTTAGTATTTGTATCGCTTTCTAACTCGCCAGCGGAGAAATACTGATTCCATGCCGAATCATCTTCTCCGTATATATCATATATCTCATAAAAATCCTGCCACGTCATCTCTTTACTTCTGATAAATGACACTAATTCCGGATGATGACTGACAAAAGTTTTAAATTTTTCTTTCTTTTCCTCCATCTTATCACCTAATATATTTTATAAAAATCGGGCTTTTTTATGCAAAAAAAGAGTGTTTACACTTCGTAAACACTTACTTTTTTCTTGTTTCGACCACAACGCTCATATTTTACAGTTCCTCTAATCAAAGCATATAACGTATGATCTTTTCCCATTCCGACATTCTTTCCTGGGTAAATCTTCGTTCCTCTCTGACGATAAATAATCGTTCCAGCATTTATTACCTGACCATCAGCAGCTTTTGCTCCAAGTCTACGACCTTCACTATCACGACCATTTTGAGTACTTGACTGTCCTTTTTTATGTGCGAAACGTTGAATATCTAAAGAAATCATATTGATGAAATCATATGGATTAATCATTCTCTATTCCTCACTTTCAATTTTAATATTTTTTGGGTATTGCATCGCCAATTCCAAAAATAACGACATCATATTGGAAAGCAATGTATTTGTGATATTATCGCCTTTCTTGTTAACTATCGTAACTTTCTTCTTATCATCCTCATAGGAAATAGCGTCATTGGAAAAGCGTAAAATCGCATTAAGTGTCGTGTACATGATTGAACTAACACTAGCACATACGATATCTTCACCTGTTTTTTCATACCCGGCATGTCCACTAATCGTTATGACATTATCTTTTTTCTTTACTGTAATCATAATTAACCAACAATCTTTTTAACAACAAGCTTAGTATATGGCTGTCTATGTCCTCTGGTATTACGATATTTCTTCTTTGGTTTATACTTGAAAACGACGATTTTTTTGTTCTTGCCGTGCTTTTCAACTTCACATGTTACCTTTGCACCAGAAACATAAGGTGTTCCAGTTTTATCTCCGACGCATAAAACTTCTGTAAAGTCGATAGTACTTCCAACTTCAGCATTTAGTTTTTCAACGTAGATAACGTCGCCTTCTTGAACATAGTATTGTTTTCCACCAGTTTCGAATATTGCTTTCATTACTTAACCTCCTTTAATAAATTTGAAGACTCGCCCTTGAGGTGTTGTAAACAACTTATAACCTTTTCAGTGCGGTTCGTAAGAAAGACTTACAAACATGTTAGATGATACCAAAAAAAGCCGATAATGTCAATAAACATTACCAAAAACTCGCTTTAGCATCTCTTCCTCTTCGATATATATATTACCACATCTTATATAATTATTTCTAGTTTTATACATATCTTTTAAGCATTTTGTCTTTTTAGAATGTTTCCACCGGTAAGGATAAAGAAAACGTTCTAATAAGAATTTATGATAATAGTATGGATGTATTAAGATATAATTTATATTAAAAACGTACAGAAGAACAAACATCAAGATATTTTTACTCAAGAAAAATAGAATTAAAAGAGCGGTAAAGCTAATCCCATAAGTTATTTTAACCACCAATTTGTACTTGCCGAGGTTTTCTAATATCGAAAGAATAATTTTATACCCGTCCAAAGGATAAATAGGAAACAAATTAAATAATATGACGAAATGGTTAATTCGATGTAATAATTCAGTATTATAACCGTTCCAGTTGAAGGTGACGATTTCTAACAATATTTGCATCATAACTCCTGCGATGCTGATAAAGAAAAGCTTTGATGAAGGAACATTAATAGTTATATCAGTATCAATAATAGCACCACATGGGTAAAGAGAGATACTTTTAATTTTATAACCAAAGAATTTGATAAATAGGATATGTCCTAGTTCATGAATTAACAAAACGACTGCAGTCAATATTAGAACGTTAATGTATCCCATAAAGATCATCAATACAGCATAGATATACGTGAATATACTAACTTTAAATATAATCTTCATAATTTAAGTACTCTCCATTTTTTTCGAGAGTTAAATAAAAACTATTACCGATTGTACTTCCAATAATAACTCCCTTTTCAATGTAATCATAAAGATTTACATTGATGTTTTCAATGTTAGAATACCAATAATTCGTCCCGTCATCACTGCTGATAATAATAGTACTTCCAAGCTTATTTTGCTCACCAATAAATATAACTACTCCACTAGCAAGATTATTTAATACATAATTATAATCCGTTGTAAAATAATAGCTATCATCAACTTTGATGACATCTTTATAGTTTAATTTCTCACTAGTAACAAACTGCTCACCACCAATACCTAAATACTCTCCCATCAAAACGTTCAGTTTACTTTTTATATATGAAAAATCGATGTTTGATGAAAAGAAAAAATCCTTAGATGCAAAATAATTCTCATCGTCACTTAGATAAATTGATATAGAAAAGAACATTATTAAAGCTAATAATGTTCTTATAAAGAAACTAAAAAGAGATTCTTTTAATCGCATGATGATCACCTAAAACATTATATTTTTGACAGTATAGAATAATAACTAAAATTAGGTTTACAAAATACGAAATATCAATAGTATTGATGATTAAATAATAAAAAGTAAACATCGATAAAGCAGTTAGCAGATTATAGTTGATATACTTGAATATTATTTTATCGATCAAATACATCACTAGAAATAAAAAACAGAGGAAGACGTCTTCGTTTAAAAGATATAAAACTACTAACGCTAGCGTCATCTCTTTTATATTCATGAAATGGAAGAAAAAAAGAAAAGTACAAAGATATATACCTGTGAAGGTATATGTTAACGTATCGATTATTACATATATCATAAATCACCTACGACATATAGGTATGTTATATCGAAGAAGTCGACGTTGGATTTTACATACAGAGTACTTTCAATGGTATCATCTTCGATTTTATAGACACTACCAATCAATATCTTTTCTTTAATCGTTCCCAATGTTGAAGTATAGACGAGGTCGTTGAGATTGATCTTATCATAATTAGAGATATCTTCGATAATAAATAAACCATCTTCGTATCCACACAATGTCCCATAAGCCTCGTTTATACGGACACTTAAATTTTTGACATTAGGTAATATCGTAACTTCGGAATAGTCTTCCTTGACATTATTTATGATACCAACAAGTCCCCACTCGTTCATTACCGCAAAATTCTTACGGTAATTCTTGTCGGATCCTCCATAAATGAAAAAGTCTCCGGATTTATAACTTTCGCGATAACTCAGACGAGTTAAATCATATTCATATGAAGCGTATTCTTGCAGATGAGTCAACTTTTCCTGTTCTTCTTTAAGAGTCATTATCTGATTTTTTAGTATGTCTAGTTCGGCAGAAGTCGGATTTTCTGGTTTATTGATCAAAGTATTGATGTTGCCGATTAAAGCAATTATATTTCCTTTAAATAATAACAAACTAAATATTATTAGATAAAATACACTACTTTTTAGAATTTTCCGTATATTCATCATAAAAACTAAAATACCTTTCTCCATTTGTAATAATATGATCGATTAAGGGAATTCCGATAATTTTTCCACTTTCGATTAAATGATTAGTTACGATTTTATCGTTTTTACTTGGACTTAGATCTCCTGATGGATGATTATGCATGACAATAATCGATGATGCATGAACTTTCAGTGCTTCGTTGAATACTTCTCGTGGATGAATAGTCGTACTATCGATGGTCCCCACAAATAGGATTTTATATGAAATGAGACACTTTTTAGTATCCAAGTATATTGCCATGAACTTTTCTTGTTTTAAATTCAAGAAATAACTTTTAAACATTTCGTGTACTTTTCCGACAGTGTTTAATTTCATTTTGAGTGTTATTTCCTGATTGTAAACACGTTTGCCAAGTTCGATAGCAGCCATCAGCGTCTGGGCTTTTACACTTCCAACACCATGAATATTCGACAATTCTCGAATTCCAATGTTGCTTAAATTATTGATATTTCCTACTTGATTTAAAATATTATTCGCGATATCCTTGACAGAAGTATCCTTAATTCCACTCCGTAATACAATACTAATTAAGTCGCTATTACTCAAATTTTCGACACCATATTGAAGCATTCTTTCGCGTGGCATTTCAGTTGTTGGTAAATCCTTAATTCGCATGTTATGCCTCCTCGTATAGATCTAGTATCTTCTCGTTGAGCTCTAAAAACGCCACATCAGATGCCGTCGACTTCATCAATTCTTCGTACTTATATAATTCGTTCTTGAACGCTTCAGATGCCGTTATATTTTTTACATAATAGTAAATGTTGTTCTCGTTTAGATAATTAATCATATGCTCGATATTCTGGGAATCCGACAAAATCGAGGCATAGACATAATAATATGTTCCGTCATATTCGACAGTTCCGTTTACGGCTAGGGCACTTTCGTTTGCGGCATCAACACTTGAGTAGGCACCTATTTGAAAGGCTTTTAGTTGACCCGAAGTATTCATAACTGTCTTGATTTCCTCGTCGGTGGCGCTTGTCTTCATAAATAGACAACCGATTCCAATGGCCAAAATTACTGCAAATACTGCTGCTATCAAATTCTTCATACTATCACCATTATCAATATACCTTAAACGACTGACAAAACTTGTCGAATTTTGACCATAAAAAAGACAATTGATAATCAATTGTCCTCTTACTCTTTTACAAATGAAATTATCTTCTCCAAGATGTTACCATATTTGGATAGCGCAGTTTCGTCCTTTAATACGAGAAAGTCATCAGTAGTTACCTCGCCTGAAGATGTAATAATTTTTTCATCTTTACCATTTAGAAATTGTGCAGGAATACTTTTTTTCTTGCCATTAAATAGTGCTAACGCATCTGTCGCCTTAACTAATACGAGTCCTAAAACCTCGCTATTATCAAAGCTAAAGTCGTCGTATTTTCCCCGATATAAAGATGCATAGACATGAGCTTTAGCGCGGTCTTTATAATATACAACCCCATCACGCTCTTTATCCATCTGCCAAACAGAAATATTAATTAGACGAGCAAAACGCACATCTATATTGGCCCCGATTTCTTCTTTTATTTCGCGTTTAAAAGCTGTTTTGACGCTTTCTCCTTTTAAGACGTGTCCTGATGCAGTCGTATAAAGTTTTTTAGAGTCCGCACGAATTTGAAAAAACACATTTCCCGATTTATCGTATAGCCAGCAATGAACGGTATTATGCCACAGTCCATCACGATGAACTTCATCGCGTGGAGCACTTCCTAACAAATTTCCTTCATAATCATAATAATCCAAATATTCCATTAACGCTTTCTCTCCATTTCTTTTAGCTCGTATAGTTTATTTAATGCTTCTATTGGTGTCATATTTAGAGGATCTATTTTCTCAAGGTAATCGCGAACAGGATCTTTGACTGGCTCGCTAAAATCCATCGCCATTTGTTCTACAGTTACAATTTCATTAGAATTGGATTCATAATGTCGTAAAATTTCTTCAGCTCTTTTTAGGAGTTTTTCCGGCATTCCAGCTAATCTAGCGACATGAATACCGTAAGATTTATCAATTGCTCCATCTGACACTTTGTGTAAAAACGTAATGTTTCCATTATCTTCAATTGCTTCAACATGGACGTTTTTAATACCTTTAAAGCGACTAGCAAGATCAGTAAGCTCGTGATAATGTGTTGAGAATAACGTCTTACATCCAATAGACGTATTAATATATTCGAGAATTGCTTGAGCAAGGCTCATACCGTCATATGTTGCAGTTCCTCTTCCAAGTTCATCAAAGAGAATTAAAGAATTAGGAGTAGCATTAGTAATAGCATTGCATGCTTCAAGCATTTCGACCATAAATGTCGACTCTCCACTGACCAAATCGTCACTAGCTCCTATTCTAGTAAAGATATTATCAAATATCGGAATTTGACATTCTTCTGCAGGCACAAATGAACCCATTTGAGCCATTATTATTATTATCGCAAACTGACGCATATAAGTAGATTTTCCACTCATATTCGGACCAGTAATCAAAAGAGTTGATGTATCGTTATCCATGATGATATCATTAGCAACATATTCTTTTCCACTTACAGCTTCGACGACAGGATGACGCCCATTAACGATTCGAACACTCTTATCACTGGAAAAACCAGGGCGAACGAGATGATACTCTTCGGATACAATCGATAAACTAGCTAAAGCATCGATTTCGCTCAAGATATGAGCAGTATTTTTTAACGCAAAGACATTTTCTTTGAGAATCTTACGAATTTCTGCGAATAGTTCATATTCTAAATCGATTATTTTCTCTTCAGCATTTAAGACAAGCGCTTCTTTTTCTTTTAGTTCCGGAGTGATGAAACGTTCTGCTCCAGTAAGTGTCTGGCGGCGCTCCCATCCTAGAGAAGGATCAATTTTATCTATCTGCCCTTTTGTAACCTCAATATAATAACCGAAGACTTTATTGAAACCTACTTTAAGATTTTGAATTCCTGTTCGCTCTCTTTCTTGAGCTTCAATATTGGAAATGAATTCTTTTCCACCACTACGAATCGATTTTAGTTCATCTAATTCAGCATTATATCCTTCTTTTATCAAGAAACCTTCTTTAACTGTTACCGGAGGATCCTCATAAATAGCTCTTTCTAAAAGATCATATAAATCATGATGTTCATCTAATATATAATCGAATTTAAGTTCTTTTAATATTCGCGAAATATCTGGAAGTACTTTTAAAGAATTCTTTATCTGCAAGACATCACGAGCATTTAGTGAACCACATATAACTTTACCACAGAGACGTTCCAAATCGTAAACCTCATAAAGATCGTTACGTAGTTCTTCACGTAATAAAAATTCATTGTTTAAAGTTGTAATACAATCATAACGCGTATTTATCGTGTCTTGATCTTTAAGGGGATTCATTAGCCAATTCTTTAAAAGACGTGAGCCCATAGCTGTTTTAGCTTTATCGATCAACCATAACAGTGAAAACCTTCTTTCTTTAAGGCGTAAAGTTTCTACAAGTTCTAAATTGCGAATCGTATGGACATCCATATGCAAATAATTGTCTTTTTTAATAATGTTTACATGAGATAAATGTGCCAATTCCTTTAATTCTTTGACACGAAGATAGTAAAGCAGATTTTTTATTCCAAGAATAATTCTCTCATCATCGACATTTTCATAAATACTGCTGTACTCACCATCTAAAATTTCATCATTAATGGAGATATTTATACCATAATTGTTCTTCAAGATATTGATGATTTCAACAGAAAAATCGCTTTTTACAATAACCTCTTTTAAATTTAAATTTAAAACTTCATTTAATAAAGTGTCCTTGTTATGTTCGATTAGGGTAGCGTTTACTTCACCAGTCGATATATCAATGTATATGAGAGTATATATATACCCAAAATCCATTACTCCTCCCATATAATTGAAATCATGTTCATTTAAGAATTCCAAATCGACGATTGTACCACGAGTAACTACTTCAACTACGTCACGTTTGACCATGCCTTTCGTAAAACGCGGATCTTCTAACTGCTCACAAATTGCTACCTTATATCCCTTGTTAACTAATCTTTCGATGTAGGACTTAGCGGAATGATGTGGCACACCGCACATCGGAACACGCGTTTTAAGCCCAGCATTTTTGCCAGTTAATGTCAACTCAAGTTCGCGAGCAGCAGTCTCACCATCTTCGAAGAACAGTTCATAAAAATCCCCAAGCCGGAAAAATAATAGCTCTTCTTCATATCGATCTTTAATTTCCATATATTGTAACATCATTGGGGATAGTTCTTTTCTATCGACTTCACTACGCTTCATAATACCACCTTGCTTAAATATTATATAAAATTTATTAAAATTAAAAAAGAGAAATTCATCCCTTTTTTATAATTTTTTTAATTCTTCTAAGACTTGATCGAACGTAATAGCTTCGATTAGTTCGATATCATAATCATGCTCTTCCTTGACTTTTTTTGCCTCTTTATAGTTATCACTTGGAACGATAAAAACATCACTTCCCTCGCGAACTGCACCAGCAAGTTTGTACTTTACTCCCCCTATTTCACCGACATTGCCATCGAGATCGATCGTGCCCGTTCCACTAATCTTTTTTCCACCAGTTATATCTTCATCGATTAATGAATTGTAAAATGATAGGGTCAGCATAAGTCCGCCAGATGAACCG
Organism: uncultured Bacilli bacterium; assembly: GCA_944358235.1. Taxonomy (GTDB): domain Bacteria; phylum Bacillota_I; class Bacilli_A; order RF39; family UBA660; genus CAG-582. The sequence goes on along the minus strand of CALVQL010000003.1, from coordinate 7,799 downwards.
GATTCCGAAGTATCATAAGAATACGTTATATCAGGATTCTTCGAAAAGTCATAGACGGTGGAGATTGTAAGACCGATCTTTTTAAGATCCGTTATTTCAATAATCTCGGCATAACAATTAATCTCTTTTCCATTACGTTCGACGAGAAGATCGATCCTATCTCCAATTTCTTGATTACCTATATACTCTTGAAATTGCTCAAATTCGCTAAACGGAATCTCGTTATATGATAAAATAATATCGCCAACTTGCAAATCAGTTATGGCATCGTCAAGAATATATGTCACGTAATTTTTTGTATTCTCAATATCGATGCTCTGTTCAGCAGCAGTATAAGCAACATACGTCGCGTTACTTACCGATTCATAAAGATAGATGCGATCTCGAACAAGCGAATCGTTGAATTCTTCACCTTCAAGAGTTAAATCGGCATTGCTGATTATATCCCATTCCGGAAGGATATTAGCTAGTAGCAAAGTTGGAATAGTTCCTTCTATAAATGATACATAGGTTAAATATAAGGACCCTTCCTTATCTTTTATGTCTCCTGTCATTCTTTCTCTAACATCAATTGTTCCTCCAGGAGCATATATACTCCAAGGAAGACGGACTGTCATAGCTACGGTAAAGACGACTAAAAAGATAAGAAATTTATAATTCCCTTTAATAAAATTCTTGAATCGTGTATATAGTTTATTAAACATAGTATCACCACTATGAAAATTATATCATTAGAGAATGAAAAATATGAGAAAATTGATAATTATTGGCTTTTTTGTCCTTTTTTTTATAAAAAAAGACATTGTTGTTACTAGTGGTATCACCGCTCTTAATATTTGGTGTCAAAATTTGTTTCCTGTTTTATTTCCAACATTCATCATCAATGATCTTGTGCTGTCTTCTGGAATAATCAACGATATATCTCGTCATTTAGGCAAAATAATAAAACGGCTATTTCGAGTAAGCGAGTATTCTGCCTATGTATTATTGCTCAGTTTTCTTTCTGGAACGCCGACTAATGCAATAAATTTGTATACACTTTATAAGAAGGGGCTTGTAAACGAGGACGATATCGTCAAAACACTTTCAATGACAGTCTTCTTCAATCCCCTCCTGATTATCACTTTAGCGGGCAAAAGAGTACTATTCATTATTTGGATAAGTAATTTACTAGTCGGATTGATCATGAGAAAAAGTCTATGTCCAAGCAATATACCGTTTAAAGAAATCGATATCGATTTCAGACTCAGTAAGTCAATCGATAAGAATATAGATCTTTTATTGATGATTCTTGGAACGATTACTATATTTACAATTCTTGCAAATCTAATTCCCGTTCATAACCATTTTTTACGAATAATAATAACCGGTATTTTGGAAGTTACAAATGGTTTGACTGTTATAAAAACGATTAGTTCGACATTTATTCATGACATGCTCGCTATCATTTTTATATCTTTTGGTGGAATCAGTATTCATAGCCAAATAAAAAGTATCCTTAAGGATACTAAAATTAATTATAGATATTTTTATCTAAGTCGTCTTTTATGTGCAGGCATCGGAATAATTATTCTTTGTTGGTGCACATAGGGCATCAGAACTAGTACAAATACATTCAAGACTTCCCTCTTTTTCACCGCAAGTAAAATTACTATTACCTTGGAAAGTGAAGGAAAGATTTATATCATAGTGTTCCCCTTCAAGATTGACAATTGGGATAACTACTGATGCGGCATTATAACGATTTGAATCCATAGCAGTATATAATACATAAGGCGTTTCACTCAAATCGACTTCACTAGGTAACTCACGCATCAAAGAAGTTGCGTTAACCCAAGAAGTTCTCTGTGGACGGCCATTGTTACATACACCGTAAGATCCACGAACATATTGAACCATCCAAGACGGTTCATATCCCTGATACTCCCCATCAATAACATCGTATTTGGTATAGTAATTATAGATAATCAAATAACCGACTTTATCTTGTATATAATCTGCAGCATATTCAATACGAACACATTTATAGTCATCTTCATATCCAGTTACAACCGATGTCGAGATATTAGCGTCTGCTAAAGTACAAGAACCGATCGATTTGACACCATAATTGACAATATCCTCTTCAACGGCTTTAATAAAAGTAGATTGATTAATTATAAAATTAGATTGAATATTATTGTTATCATCTTGATGACGAACTTGGATGAGCATTGTAAATAAGAGTACTAAGACGATTGCGATTATACAAATACTCAAAATAATCTCGATAATCGTCATACCACTATTTTTCTTCATTATGATGTCACCTCCATCGAAGAGTGAATGACTTCATAAGATCCATCCGTCTTATTATACGTCTTCTTGTATTTTACGACCATTACATTATAGTCAATACTTTCGCCAAGATTATGAATATAATCAATAGTCGTTGCATCGAACATGCTTAACCAAGCATCACTTTGAGACGAAGTCAAAATTTCACGTGGATTTAAATAATAGATTTTCTCGACTTCAAAAGCCATTTTAACCTGTAGTAAATCAGCAGGATTGCTACTAAGATCACAAACATAGCTATTAAAGCTTCCCATTTGTGAGCAGAAACTCGGGTGGGAATCGATGAAATATTCAATACCTATCGAGTTATTTCCGGTTGGTTTATAACTGTCGATTATTTCTTTAACGTAATAAGTCTTATAAATCATCTCCGTTGTATCATAAGTATTTCGTTCACGCGATTTGCGAAGCAAGAATGAATACGAACCAAATAGCATCAATAGAGTTATCGATAGAACTCCAACAACGACCACTGTTTCCATAAAAACAAAACCATTTTTCTTTCTCATTATTGCTTCACTCCATTCGTCAATAGATATGGATCCAAAGATGTTCCCTTACCACCGGCAAGATATGTATCAGTATCGTTTCTGTTTACTGTTACACTAGCCATTAATCGTAACGTGTAAAGTGATGTATATGTAGTTACTACTAAGTCACCTTCTGTTGCATTTTCGTCATAGTCAACGACATTATCGCTCGCTGAATGCGTATAAGCAACAGGGCTTGCATATGAGCAGTAATCGACATATTTTTCGTTTTTTACCGACTCTCTTACGACATTCATATACCCAAAAGTATTATTAGCGTTATAGCTAGCGATATCTCCGTTGAAAGTACCATTACAATAGCTATTTAATATAGATTGATTTGTCTGGTCAAATCGATATGTGCGAACTTCATAATAACGATCTTTTGTATATGCTGCTGTATCATTGTCGACATAGACGATATAATCGCCGTCGACACCATAAATTGCATCAAATACGTTACCGCTCAAATCTTGAGCACGAACTTTTTCCATAATGCTAGTTGTCGGCACCGTAACCGTTACCCCAGGATATAACACCGCTGCATTATATGCATTTTGACTTTGAAGATCGTTGTAAACGTCAATCGTTATCGGGTGCCATTTTATAATACGATCCGTCGTCAACTTATAATATACATCAAGATTCTGAGCTGTAAGATCACTTAAAAAATAATATGTCAAGTCATCCCCGTTTTCTTCGATATAAGCTACTGTCCATGTCGCATTTTCATTCATAATTTGTTGTCCTGGTTGCATAGCAAATTTAATATGCTCCCCTACTTCAAGATCGGAAATCTTTGTATTGTTAATCCCCAAAAGCATTTCCCAAGAAGCTTCATCTAAAGTGTTGATTAAAACCTGATTGTGAATATAATTTATGATTAATGCTATAAAGAGAGTAATAAACACCAAAAAAAACGAATATAGAATGCTTGATGCTATAAACCCATCCCTCTTCATATAACCTCTCCTATTCTAAATATAATTATAGAATAATTCTACTTTTATTACAACAAAAAAAGACATTTCTGTCTTTAAATAACAAATATTTTACTCAAACATAAACTATAATAGGTGATGTTATGTGTCCAAATAAAAGACCTGGTGGCGGTATTATAGCAATTATAGGAATACTAATTTTATCTTGTTTGATCTTCTATCAAATTATCATAACTCTATTTTTGCCACTTAGAATAAACCTTTTCATATTATTAGTCGAAATATCTGTCTTATTCTTCTTGTTTTTTCGTATAATATGGCCCTATTAAACGTTCTGTCTTATATAGATAGTCGATCGTCTTACGCATAAGAACTGTCGCTGTTAACTCATCAGGTGATGAATTTATTATCTTCGGAATCGAAATTGTTATGAAGAGAAGTTTTTTTTCTTCATCAGTCAGTTCACATCGTGAAAAATAGTCTTCAAATAGCGTTTCAAATTCCAGGTGTTCCCATTCATTTTCATATAATTTAACGAGATCGATAACCGGACTATCAAAGGATTTGTTTTTCCAATTTATAAAATACGGCTTATCATTGACGATAACATGAGATAAGCGCATATCGCCATGATTCAAACAAACGCGTTCTTTATGCTTGTTTTTGACGAGCTTATACCAATTCTCTAACTCTGCACGATCAAAATTGAGGGCGTCACTTATTTTTGTGTAATTGCTCATAAAAAGCATCTCACTCGGCGATGGAAAAGCAACATATTCGATAGTTCGTAATTTTTCATGATAATAATCATCGACATAATTTATATATCCACTGATGTTATCGTATATTTCCTTAAATTTATCTTCACTAACTTCTTTTATATAAGAAGTTTTATTATGCAATAAAGCCAGAGTTTTAATCATGTCTTCAGCTTTTTGATCATCACTTAAACTAAAATCGGCGACATATTCATATTTGTTCTTGCCGTCTTCGCGCTCACTTACGGGGATAAAATAAGAAAAATCACGAGACAGCAAATAATTCTCGAGATCGTTTAAAGCTGGCTCATCTTTCAAAACGACACGCGAATCGATTATCGTTACTTTTCCACGTTTTTCAATTCTATTCATCTGGGCACGGAATAATTACTTTCATCCCGGCCTCGACTTGATCGATAGAATTATAACTTTTTATAATATCCTTTGTAATATTGTATTTAGTAGCAATACTATCGACCGAATCCGATTCATCGCAAATGTGAATATGGTACGTTATATAAGTGTCCTCACGAGCATCGATATCATTTATGATCGATTCAGTTGCAGAACGATTTTCGGATTCTTCCTTAACATTATCTTCTACTTCACATGGGATATCTGCCACAGTAGATGGTTCTATAACTACAGCATCTTCTTCTACCTTACTTTCCGCTTGAGTTAGATAATCAAGATCTACTTCATGTTCACGCAAGAAGCGATCAAATTCCTCTTTTTCTTCAAATACTTGGATATCTTTCTTTTCGGCCGCGGCTTCATATTCGACGTTTATAGATAAGACATCACCGTCGATTGTGTAAGTAAAGTCCTTAACGTTTACGGAAGCGGTATCGGATTCGATATCTTCTTTAAATGTGTAAGTAAATGGCACTTTAAATTCGAAGCCTTCTTTATTTAACGATATTTCATGACTACGGTATGATCCAGTTATCATAAAATGACCATTGATATCGTTTCCCTTGACATCATAAAAACACTCAAGACTGATACTCGATATTTCGGCAATGTTATTTTTAAAAAGTAAGTCGTGATTAAATATTATTTTTTCTTTCATAATAATTTCCTTTCTAACAAATAATATGCATTAAAAAAGCACAAATGCTAACCATTTATGCTTTTTCAAACAAATCTTCATATATTTCAAGATAATGAGAAACACAACGAATAATCATATTATTCTTTATATCATCGGGAATGTTTGCTAAATCGTTCTTATTTTCTAGCGGAATATAAATTTTAGTAAATCCATTATTATAAGCCCCGATAATTTTTTCCTTTATTCCGCCGACTTTAACGATATCTCCGTGTAAAGTAATTTCGCCAGTAAATCCGACATCATAACTTACCTCTTGAGAAGAAAGAAGTGATATCAAGGCGGTTACAAAAGCAATTCCCCCAGATGTTCCATCTTTTTTTACACTGTAATTCAAAGCATTAAAGTGAATATCACTTTTTTCCATTTTTTTTAGGTCAATACCAAATGTCTTAGCATTAGATTTGACATAACTTATAGCGACTTGGATACTTTCCTCGATAGTGCGTTCAATATTCCCTGTTAAAATTAGTTTCCCCGAACCAGGTATTAAAAGAGATTCAATATTGATGATAATACCGCCATAAGGTGTAACACCAAGAGTATTAACTGTCCCGATATGAGTGGTATGATCATGGCGCAGGTTATATTTTTCTAATCCTAAAATATCGGTGATATGTCCTACACTTAAACTCTTCGCTTTAAAGTCGTTGATTATCAAGTTGCGGAAAATCTTTTTTAATGCACGATCTAACCCTCTTACTCCGGATTCCTTCGTGTAATCGTTAATTATCTTCATCAGTGCTTCGTCGGTTATTTTAATCTTCTTACAATTATATTCACGAATTATATTGGGAATTAGATATTTTTTAGCAATATCGAGTTTTTCATATTCTGTATAAGAACTTATTTCGATAATTTCCAAACGATCGCGCAATGGTGTTGGAATATTTTTTAAATCATTGGCCGTAAGAACAAATAAAACTTTGGAAAGATCGAAAGGCTCCTCGACGTAATTATCGACAAAACGATTATTCTGACTTGGATCGAGGATATCTAATAAAACAGCTGACGGATCGCCTTTAAAATCACGAACCATCTTATCCACTTCGTCGATTAAGATCAATGGATTAGCTGTTCCACACTTTTTTATCGCTTGGATAATTTTTCCCGGAGAACTTCCGAGGTACGTCCTCTTATGTCCAGTCAATTCTGTCGCATCGTTAAGTCCGCCGACACTTATTTTTTCAAATTCACGATTCAAAGCTTTACTGATAGAATAACCCAATGTCGTTTTACCAGTTCCCGGTGGTCCGACCAAGCAAATTATCGGAGCATTTATTTCAGGATTACTCTTCTTTATGGCCATGAATTCGAGAATACGAGTTTTCACTTCATCTAAGCCAAAATGACTTTTATCGAGAGCACGTTTTATCTTTTTTAGATCGGTTTCATCTTTAGAATAAGTATTCCATGGCAAATTTAAAACGGTGTCTAAATAGTTTCTAATGACCGATAAATCCGGATTAGTATCGGATGTATACGAATATTTTCTAACCTCATCCAAAAGACGTCTTTTCGTACGTTCCGGACAATCGAGAGAATCAATCTTTTCGTTATAAAGATTTATTTCCGTCTGTTTATCGACGTTTACTCCTAATTCCTCATTCAACTTGCTGATCTTCTGTTTCAAGATAAAATCACGTTGATCCTTTTCGAAAGAATCGCGAATTTCGTCTTCGATTTTTGCTTCGAGATCGATTACTTCTATTTCGACATTTAATTCTTTAATAAGATTATTAGCACGAACTAAATAGTCAAACTCGTTCATATATCGAACTTTTTTCTTGACGTCAAAAGGTAGAAAATTCGTAATAATATCGGTTAGCATGTCCAAATCGGTTATCGATGCTATAGCGTTTGATACACTATTTGAAACAGCTGGATTCTTTTTTATATATTTGTCGATCAAATTCTTTAAAGTACGAAATACGGCAGTATCAGCAGCTTCATCAGCATCGTCAACATAAATGCGTTTGACGGTGCTTTCGAGGATCTCTGGGTTATTTTCAAAATTCTGATAGTTATAGACTTTGACACGGTTCAACCCGAGTAAAACGATTCTAAAATTACCGTTCGGTAATTCTATTTTGGATTTTATCTTAGCAATTACTCCTATTTC
>CALVQL010000002.1 GCA_944358235.1 uncultured Bacilli bacterium | reverse complement strand
AAACCGATATTAGCTCTTGCACAAAGAAACATCGGATATGATGAAAAGTACCAAAAACTTTTAAAGAATGTAATCGGTTATAATAATGAATCGGAGTTCCGCTATTTTGTCGAGACTTTTGCTAAAAACTATGAAGGTAAGATTGTTGGCGGTCAAGTCGATCCGTCAGTCGTCTTGGGTACTTTAAATTAAAAATATTAACTAGTCGGATAATGTTGAATAATTTTCTTGACAAAACATATATTAATGATATAATAATGTTGTTTTAAAAAGGAAAGCGATGTATCCACATCCACCTGAGTAGCAAATAGCACTAGGTAAAAGGCCAAGAAATATAAAAATATAGATTGTCTGTATATTGATATTGGTTTTTAAGTGGATACGTTTGTATTCACTTTTTATTAATTTGATGGAGGTGCGTTAACATAGCAAACGTAAACAGAAAAAACGATGATTTACCTATCAATAATCAAATTAGGGTTCCAGAGTTGATGGTTATTGGACCTAATGGTGAACAGATGGGAACAAAAAAATTAGAAGATGCTTTGACAATAGCAAATTTTGCTGGGTTGGATTTAGTTCTTATGAATGCTGGAGCTGATAGACCAGTAGCTAAAATAATGGACTATAACAAATTCAAATATGAAAAGAGCAAGAAACAAAAAGAAGCATTAAAAAGACAGCGTGAGAACAATAAGGAGATTAAGGAATATCAGTTATCTCCAACTATCGATATCCATGATTTTGAAACTCGTCGCAAAAATGCTCAGAATTATTTGGAAAAAGGCCATAAGATTAAAGTATCTATTCGCTTTAGAGGGCGTCAAATGGCTCATACAGACATCGGAAAAGATGTGTTGTTGCGATTTGCTGATGCCTTAAAAGATTACGCTGATATTGAAAGTCAGCCTAAACTTGAAGGACGTACGATGATTATGTTTTTAGCACCAAAAAAAGAGAATTAGGAGGAATGACATATGCCAAAACAAAAATCACATAAAGCTACACAAAAAGTTTTAAATAAACATAAAAGTGGCTTGATAACTTATAAGAAGTCTGGTGGTAACCATTTAACTGCTAAGGATTCTTCTAAGCAAGTTAGACAAAGAAAAAATAAAGGACAATTAGCGAAAGGAATAGCTGACAGATTAAAAAATGTCATCTAAAGGTGAGAGAATATGACTAGAGTAAAAGGTGGATCTGTTGCTAAAAACAGACGTAGAAAAGTTTTAAAATCTGCTAAAGGATATTTTGGAAGTAAGCATCGTCTTTTTAAGACTGCTCAAGAACAGACTTTCCATAGTGGAGCATATGCTTATCGTGATAGAAAACAAAACAAGAGAAACTTCCGTAAATTATGGATTACACGTATCAATGCTGCTTGCCGTATGAATGATATAAGCTATTCTAAGTTTATCAACGGCTTAAATAAAGCTGGTGTTCAAATTAACCGAAAGATGCTTTCAGAAGTAGCAATTGACAATCCAGCATTATTTACATCTTATGTCAATATTGCAAAAGATGCTTTGGAAGGAAAGGTAAGTGCTAAAGCTACAGCATCTGCTAATGCTGAAGTTTCAAAACACGAACCAGAAAGTGCTGCTGATATTTCTAAATTGACAGTCGCTGAACTAAGAGAAATGGCTAAGGCTAACAACATCGACGGTTATACAACTATGAAAAAAGCTGAATTATTAGAGGTTTTAAGTAAGTAATAAGAAAACAATCAAATAAAAATATTGATTGTTTTTTTATTTACACATTTGACCAGATAAAAAAATGTATATGTTTATTTTTAGTTATTTTTATGGTATTTTAAAAAAAATAGGTGATATTATGCAAGATGAAAATATGTTTGAACGTTTAATTAAAGAAGGATATCAAATTGATGGTCATTTGTCAGAAAATATAAGACAAAACGATATGTCTAGCTTAACACTGGAAACGAAAGAACTTGGTAACTCAACATCTTCTAAAAAAAGAGAAGATAAGTCTGTAGTTATTCGGGATAGTGACGGTAATGAAAAGCGAGTCAGTTCAATCATGATGGGGTATAATAAGCAAGGGATTCATTTAGCTGATGGGACATTTGTAAATGCTGATGAATTAGTTAATGCAATTAACAAAGCAATAGAATCGCAAGCATCTGGGAAAATAGTTATTACTAAAAAAGGTTATTACTTTGACATGGAAAACTTATTAAAAACCGCTAAAACGGCTTCGGGAAAAGTTACTATTGGTAACCAACATGAGCGAATTAGCAATCAAACTGCAAAGAGATGGAGTATTAGCGGTAGTGAGGGAAAAACTGCTGATAAGGGTGTAGTCTTTTTAGGCAAGGGAAAAATAGCTCTCCCTTCCGGAGATTATATCGATATAAATGCTATAAATAAAGCGTTGGATGAATATATAATACTATCCAATCCTGAGAAAACAAATACTACAATTTCAGAAGAAAAAATCGAACAAGACAAAAAGCGGATTATGCGAGTCCAAAGAAAGTACAAAAACAAATTTTCATTTTTGTTAGGAGCTATGGCTTATGTTTCTGTGCTTTTTAGTGGATTAAGCGTTAGTGACGTCAATGCTGAGACAATTAAAATAATCGATACTATTGAAGCTGATTATGACATAGATCAACTTGAGTATACGGAAGAATCTCTTCAAGAGACGATTGATTGTGTCATTTCGAATATGGAATTAGGTGGAACAATAAAAACTCAAGATGGTGATACGTTAAATACAAATAGTCTTTTAACAGGTGTTAATAAAAGTTTTGGAAACGAGTTTGACCTTGAAGGAAAGACAGCAGGTGATTATCGGATTACAGGAATTGCTGTCATTTCACAAGGTAAAATATTGGATCATATCGAAGATTTTAATGGTCAATTAACTGGAATTAGTATTGATGACTTCACATACAAAGTATGTCAAGAAAAGAATGTTGACATGGATGATATAAATGTGCGAATTCATCTTGGCAGTTCTTCGGATATGACGCGTGCCGGATGGGGTGATGTAACCGATTTAATTACTCGAGATGATATAACTGACGATATGATAAAACGCATAGTCAAAAAAACAGCTAATTATAGAGGAAGTGTTGAATCTTTTAATGGAGAAACCATTACTTTACCCAATGGAGCAGTAATTCGTATTGTTGATGAATCAAATAATTTGTTACAAAACGGCTCTAGAGTTGTGGGAAGTGATGGAAGAGAATACGAAATTAACAGTCTAAATATAATTGAAAAGTCATATGATACTGTCGAAAATATTGCTGTTGGTCAGCAATTGGAGTGGAGTATAGAAGATTGCGAACTAGCTGTTGGATTATTACCTATTTTCGCTTCTATTGGAGCAGCTTTAATGACCAAGAAAAAAAATCGCGCAGAAAAAGAAAAGCCAATATTTATCGAAATTGAAAATGATGAAAAATACCATGAATTTATAGAAGAATTTAAAACTGCCAAGAAAAAGTTTGAAGGGAAATCCAAATTTAGTAAGATGGTCAAAAGTCTATTTACACCGAAAAGTATCGATGAATTAAGAGAGCTTGATTCAGAGCAAATGCAAGAATTATATGGTCGCATAATGGAACAGCGAGGAGTTCTATTTGGATTCCCTGAAGGTGCGAGACTATCGATGGAAAGTGGTAGAATCAATGTCGTAGTTGGAACTACCTCTATTGATATAACTGATCGAGTTATGCCAATTATTAAAGATATTGCAAATAAAAATAAAGTGATTGCTGAAGGAATTTGTAAAGAGGAGGAAATAGAGCATGCAATTCGTCGAAGATGAAGCGTTTAATGATTATGTCAATGCTTTTAAGCGGCTCCCTTTGCTAGAAAAAAATAAGGTTATTGAAACAGAATTAAAAGAGTTATTGATGATATTAGAGCAATTAAATGAAAAGAAAAATAAAAAAAATGATGTCCTTTATAACCGCGAAATTATCGATTTAAATAAAGATAAATTTTCTGCTGATGATTTTTCGGAAGCGGTCTTTGTATATATCAATACAATTAAAGAACTCATCGCTAGTTTAATAGGCGATTAAATACTAGGAGGAAATATGGATAAATTAAAATTTGGAGAAACTGCAGTATTAGTTGACGGTAAAGAGTATATTTGTTTTACCGCGTTAAATTTGGAGAATAAAGACTATGTTGGTTTGATTAGTAACACACAGCCAATCGAAGTTTTATTTGCTCGTCAAGTTATACAAGATGGTAATCTCGAATTGACGGTTGTTGAAGATAGATCAGAAAAAGAACGATTGGTAAAACTGTTTAAAGAAAAAAATAGTCAAGAATATAGTAATTCTTGACTATTTTTGATATATATCTATCAACGCTTATTTATCTATTGGAAAATTCTTTAAATATTCTTGATACGCCATATAATCTGGAGTATCAGTTATTCTATTTAGTGTACGTTTATAACGTGCTAAAATGTTTTCGATAATCATATCTGTTAAATGCGGATTTCTAATAAGTAAAGGACCAACAGTGTATGTACCATAGAAATTATCGATATGATAACCTTCAAATTTACTTTCTTTGTTATCTCCGTGACCTCTTATTATCTCGAAAAGGTGATTTTCTTCGATATCGTTGATCGAGCCCCGATTTTGAAATCCAATAATTGGATCTGATAAGAGATAAGTCTTAGCAACTTGTTCACCGACAATTCTGTTACGTACACGCTTGCTATGGAAATCGAATATTCCAAGACATTCTTTTCCATCGATATCCGTACCAAATAATTCAAATGAATTACCAGTCATGATGAATGTTTTCTTCTTGATGTTTTTACGAAATTCCTCACGATAACGCAAGATATCTTTACGAACTATTTCTTGATTTGCTTCAGAACCCATTCCCATATAAAATATTTCATACTTGGAAAAATCGATTTTGCTTCCTTTAGAAAGATAATCGACATCACATTTTACTCCTTGTCGTTTAAACCCTTCTTTTAGTGCCATAATATTTCCTGTTTCTCCGTAGAGATTCATCAAATCATAATATAGATGAGCAATTTTAATTGTTTTCATGATTTTCCTCCAATAAGAGTTTTTTTATGATTGCGGTCATATCAAAACATACCATTGTATATATTGTACCTTTTGATTTTTTCTTGACAACTTTTAAAAGACTCTTTAAATCATCGATTAAGATTAGACGATCTTTCGCAATTCCGGCATGGATGAGTCGATTGTAAACATCGTAACGAAACCTACCGATACAGAATATTTTATCTATCGATTTATCATTTAACAGTTCGAAATCGACATCATAAAGCCAACTTAAGTCATTGTATTGGTATCGTCTCGATACATTATCAAATCCCATTATAATCGTCTTATTACCACACTTTTGGCGAATATACTGAATCGTCTGATAATATGAAAGAGCATTCTCGTTTTTTGATTCGATCATTTCGACCTTTCTCTTGCCGAGATAATTTTCCTTCATTCGTTTTGATTCCATGACATCTTCATTTAATTCCTTTTGGATATCTTCGACACTTATTCCGATAGTATTTGCTAAAGCAAAAGCAGCTGTTGTATAGTATGTGGCAAAAAAGACATCTTTATTTAAACGAACCAAAGATTTATTAATCGTCATAAAATTTCTCGAAAGATTAATATCTTTTGCTTCATAATCTACAGGGTTACGTGAAAAACCACATTTCGGACATTTGTAATTTCCAATATGACCGTAATGATAATAGGCATATTTTAATTTAGTCTCACAGTTTGGACAATAGGCAGCATCGATAGTATTACTAATCGGCTTTTTTAAATCGTCGATATATCGGCCGACACCATACGTCGTAAGTTTACCTTTATGCATTAACTTAAAACGTGAAACAATTGGATCATCGGCATTTATTATTAAGTGTGTTTTATTATCAATTGCATTGGCAATTTTATTAAATATAATATCTGGATGACCATTTCGTGCAGGTTGATCACGTGTTATATTTGTTACTACCAAATGTGTAAGTTTAGTTTTGTTGAAAATCGTTTTGATATAAGCTTCGTCTAATTCCAAAAGCAGGATATCGGCTTTTATTTTTTTCGTTATAATACTCGTATTGTTCAAGATAAGTGTAACTGCAGCGTTATATAAATTGGATCCACTCTTATTCCAGATGACTTTATAACCGTTTCCTTCCAAAATATGGGCTATTAATGCCGTCGTCGAACCTTTTCCTGATGAGCCAGTTACACCGATAATGTATTGAGGATACTTAACTTTATTTAGAATATCTCTGTCAATTTTACTGGCGTAGTAACCGGGTATAACCGAACCGCCTTTTCGACATATTTTACTGATTAATGTAATAAGTTTATTTACGATAATTGCCAATCTTTCTTTCATTTCCTCACCACCTAGAAGTATACCACAAAAGCCCGTATTTAACCAATATTTGCACTTTTTGGTTGAATTTAGTATACTACCATTATTATTGATAAAAAAGGGGGAAATTATATGGAAATAGTGAGTATTGACCGCGAGTACCTTTTAAAAAGAGCTTTGACGAGTAAATATATCGGAAAAGGGACGACAAGTATTTGCTTTTTACAAGAAAATGGACAAGTTTTAAAGATATATTTGCCGACACCTCGCAAGAAGCTTTTATTTGATGCGATTGATATGAAAGAGCATTTGACTTTTTTAGGAGAAGTCAGCAATGAAATTTTTATTGGACCTAATAGGATTTTCTTAGTCGATGGAAAAGTAGGTGCAGTTGAGTTAGAATACGTTGATGCTAAGACAATGGCTAAAATCGATCCTAAAACAGCTATATCGGACTTAATTTCAGCACTCCATAGAATCATCTTTGAAACCTATGAGATTTCACGCAATCATCTTCGACTTGGTGATGTTCATCCCCGTAATGTTCTTTTCGACAAATGCTTTTATATTATCGATTTAGATGATGGTTTAAATTCTCAGATCCTAACCACAGACGAGTTGTTTCAAGTGAATATAAGTGCGATTATATATGCTTTATTACGCGCAGTTTTTCAAATTCCACCTTTCCATAAATTTGGTTTTACGGATAGTGAACTAGCAGAATATTATCGTCTAACTATAACTAACAATTTTCAATATTATGATAATTTATTCACTTATTTAGGGGAAATCTGTAATTGTGATACTCCGACGATTAAAGATTTACGTACGATCAAGAAAAAAATACTAACGGAGCAACCTATATCCAGAGTTAGATAGAAACGTTCTTCTATATCGATGAATTATCATAATAATTCCTTTTTTTTTGCTTTTTTTTATAGTATAATGATGATTGATAAGATGGAAGGGATACTATGAGAGAGATAATCGCTAGTATTGATATTGGTAGTAGTAAGATAAAAATCGTTGTTGGCGAAATTATCGAAGAGCGCTTGAATGTTTTATGTGCTTTAGAAGAAGATTCTCGTGGTGTCAAAAAAGGAGCAATCGTCGAACCTGAAGAAACGGTATATGCTCTAAAAAAACTTCTTAAGAAGACAGAAGAGATCTTAGGTGTAAAAGTAACAAAAGCCATCGTTTCTGTAAATGAAGAAGCAGCTGACTTTAAAATCGGTGAAGCGACAAATACGATTACGAGTGAAGATAAGGAAATTACCGCCTCTGATGTCGTACGAGTATTGCAAAGTAGTGTTCGTAACAAAGTCGATAAGGCTTTAGAATTAGTAACGGTAATTCCTATAATGTTTAAAGTCGATGATCGTAAAACTCGTGTTCCTAAGGGGATGCGTGGCGAAAAGATATCGGTTAAATCAGTAGTTGTTTCGGTTCCTAAGCGTGATGTCTATCTAAGTGCAAAATGTTTAGAAAAGTGTGGCGTTGAAGTTATCGACATTATGCTTGGTAGTATTGGAGCATATTATGCTCATCGAAATGAGTCGACCGACACCCTTACCGGCGTATTAATCGATTGTGGGGCTGAGACAATCAAAGTTGCCGTTTTCAACAAAGGAATTATTATCAACAATTTAGTGATTGGCTATGGTGGAAAAAATGTCGATAATGATATATCTTTCATCTATAAATTAGACGATGATCAGAGTCGAAAGATCAAGGAAAAGTTTGCCTTAGCAAATAAGCGTTATGCTAGCCAAAAGGAAAAGATAGAGCTTACTAATAATCTAGGAGAAAAAATAACGATTAACCAATATGAACTTACAGAGGTCGTTATGAGCCGTCTCCACGAGATGCTTAATTTGGCGAAAAATGAAATTAACTACTTAACAAAGAAAGAAATAAGTTATATAATTGTAACAGGAGGATTGACTGAACTTAAGGACTTTCCTTTGGAAATTGAAAGTATATTTGGTCGTAATGCATCTATTGGTAAGATTCCAATCGTCGGTGTTCGCGATAACAAATATGCTAGCTGTGTCGGTATGATAAAATACTTTGATTATAAATTGAAATTGAGAGATCGAGAATATTCGATTTTGTCGCAAGACGATTTAGAACTATTAAGTGGTTCTAATGATAAGAGAATTATTTCCAGTGATTCTATTTTATGGAAAATATTTGGAATATTCTTTGATAATTAGGAGGATGTAAATGAACGGATTAGAGATGGATCAAATCGCTAAAATCAAAGTTATTGGTGTTGGCGGTGGCGGATGTAATGCCGTTAATCGTATGATAGATTCGGGGGTTAAGGGTGTTGAATTTATCGTTGCAAATACTGATTTACAAGTTTTAAATGCATCACATGCAGAACATAAATTACAAATTGGTAATTCGATAACTAATGGCCTTGGAGCTGGAGCAAATCCAGAAATAGGACGTGAAGCTGCTTTGGAAAGCAAAGATGAGATAAGAGCAGCACTTGATGGAGCTGACATGGTCTTCGTAACCTGTGGTATGGGTGGCGGAACAGGAACTGGTGCTTCACCAGTCATCGCTGAAATCGCTCAAGATTTAGGAGCTTTGACAGTTGGAATTGTAACTAAACCATTCCGTTTTGAAGGAAAGCGTCGTATGGAACAAGCTATAATTGGACTCGATGAATTAAAAAAACACGTCGATACATTGATTGTAATACCAAATGACCGTTTACGTGATATTATCGATAAGTCAACTCCAATGCTTGAGGCCTTCAAAGAAGTCGATAATGTCTTACATCGTGGTGTTCAATCTATTTCTGATCTTATTGCTGTATCAGGTCTAGTAAACCTCGACTTTGCCGATGTCAAAGCAGTTATGGAAAAACGTGGAAATGCTCTTATCGGAATCGGTTTAGGAGTCGGTGAAGATCGTGCGATTGAAGCTGCTAAACAAGCTGTTTCTTCGCCGCTACTTGAAACGAGTATTGAAGGAGCGACTGATGCCATAATAAATGTAACTGGTGGAAGTTCTCTTACACTATTTGAAGCCGAAGATGCTGCTGAAGTTGTTCGAGCTAGTGCCAATACGGATATCAATATCATATTTGGTGCTGTTATCAATGAGAATTTGAATGACGAGGTAATCGTTACAGTTATCGCTACAGGATTTGAAGATGAAGGTGATACTACGGGAGGATATCCTGATTATAGTGAACCCGCTCAGATGCGTAAACCAGTTAGCGTTATCGATGAAGAATATGATATTCCACCATTCTTAAGAGATCGTGATAATATTTAATTATTAGCAAGTTTAGACAAGTTTCGTACTTGTCTTTTTTTATACTATAAATGGTGATGGTATGAAAGTCTATGTCGATCTCATCTTTATAATAAATTTCCTTTACGATTTTCTTATATTGTGTTCGGTATCGGTGCTTTTAAAGCGCAATGCTTCGTTAAAAAAGATTATTTTTGGATGTCTTATCGGTGCTAGTAGTATGTGTGTGATGTTTTTAGAATTAGAAAGTATCGTCCTACTTTTTTTTAAGATTATTACCAGTATTGCGATGAATGTAGTAACTTTTGGACCCAAAAATTTAAAAGATAATATTTTTTACTTTTATATCATTACGATTATTCTCGGCGGAAGCCAATATTTACTTACCGGCAATGCCTACGAGATAAACATTATCGCTTTAGCTATAATAAGTCCCATCATCATTTTTTTATATATTAAGAGTCAACGGGAATATAAACTTAAGTATACAAAACATCATGATGTAATCATCATTGATGGCAAAGAAACATATAAATTAACGGGATATATGGATACCGGAAATACTCTAGTCGATCCTATTACGAAATATCCCGTAATACTAATCAGCAAAAATCTTGTCATCAAAAGCAAAAAGAAATTTCTTGTTCCATATAAAGTCGTCAACGCTTCTAGTTTACTAGAATGTGTGATGGTAAATAAAGTGATTATCGACAATAAGGAGGTGAAAGTTTTACTAGGACAAGTTGACAATGAAGTATTTATCGATGGAGTAGATGTGATATTAAATGAAAATTTGAGGGAGATACTATGATAAAAAAACTAATCGAAAAAATACTTTCTTTTTTAAAAGAAAAAAACATCTGTCTATTTATAGGTAGTACGGATATTTTACCGCCGCCACTTAGTAAAGAAGAAGAACTTAATCTGGCGCGTGCATCTTCAGCAGGAGATATCGAAGCGCGTAATAAATTGATCGAACATAACTTACGTCTTGTCGTCTTTTTAGCTAAAAAATATGAGAATACTGGATATGATATCGAAGATCTTGTTTCAATAGGTTCTGTCGGTTTGATTAAAGGGATAAACACTTATAAAGTTGATAAAAATATCAAACTGGCAACGTATGTTTCTCGTTGTATTTCTAATGAAATTTTAATGTTTTTAAGAAAGAACAAAAAACGTAAGACGGAAATCAGTTTCGAAGATACATTAAATTTTGATGCTGAAGGGAATACACTATGTCTTGAAGATATTTTAGGAACTGATGAAGATATTGTCGCTAAATCCTTTGAACGTGATATTGATAAACGCTTCTTAGAACAAGAACTTAATAATTTAAACGACCGTGAAAAATTAATCATGACTTTACGATATGGCTTAAATAATACTGATGAATATACTCAAAAAGAAGTTGCCAATATGTTAGGAATTTCTCAGAGTTATATATCCCGTATCGAGAAGAAAATCATCAGTAGAATTAAGGCAACTATCGAAAGCTAGGCATCACCGAACTGCTGAAACAACAAATGCTGTTTTTCTTATAAAATTATAATGAATGGTGGTGATATATTGGACACAAGCGATGAGAACTACGTTTATTATCTAGTCGGCCAAAATCTTAAGCGAATTCGCAAAGAAAAAAATATCCCTGCCAAAGAAGTCGCTAAAGAAAGTCGCTATTCCGTCGGGTTTATCATGAATATGGAAAGTCCAAAATATCACCAGACATTTGCACTCGGAACTATTTGGAAATTAGCTCAAGTATTAGATGTCGACATTCGGGAGTTTTTTAGACCACTTGATCAGCAATAGCTGATTTTTTTATTGGCAAATTCGCCAAACGCTTTTATAATAGATAAATATATTAAAAATTGTTATAATAAATACAAGGTGATACGATGAAAAAGTTAATATTAATTGATGGCAACAATTTGATGTTTCGTAGTTATTATGCGACAGCATATACTGGAAATATTATGAAAAATTCTAAAGGACTTACGACGAATGCCCTTTATGGCTTTGCTAATATGCTAAATAAGATAATTGCCGAAGAATACCCCGAATATATGGCTGTTGCATTTGATATTGGAAAGAGCTTTCGCCATGAAAGCTATAAGGATTATAAAGCAGGACGTATGGAAACTCCTGATGATTTAAAAGAACAGATGCCAATTGCTCGTGAATTATTAGATGCCATGGGAATAAAGCATTATGAAATTGCTAATTATGAAGCCGATGATATTGTTGGAACTCTCGCTAAAAGGGCTTCTTCATCGAATGAATGGTCAGTGGTTCTCGTCACGAGTGATCATGATTACTTACAATTAATAGATGACAATATATCTGTTAAATTGCTTCAGAGTAAGGGCTTTACGAGATATACGCCATCAAACTTCTATGAAGAGTATGGTATTACCCCGATACATGTTATCGATTTAAAAGCTTTAATGGGTGATTCATCAGATAATATTCCAGGGGTTGCTGGTGTCGGTGAGAAGACGGCTCTCAAATTGCTTAGAGAGTACGAAACTTTGGAAAATCTGTATGCTAATATCGAATCAGTTAGTGGAAAATTGAAGGAAAAATTATTAAATGATCGCGATACTGCTTTTATGAGTAAGGATCTCGCAACAATTTGTTGTGATGTGCCAATAACTGATGATTTTGAAGATATGAAATATGTAGGTCCGACTGATAAGTTGAATGATTTCTATCGTGAACTGGAATTTTATTCACTCATGAGCGACTTTAAGAAACCAGTTATTACTGATGACTTTACTTTTAGCGAACTGAATGACGTAAAAGCGCTTAAACTCGATCGACAAATCGCTTATTATATCGAGTGTGATAATGAAAACTATCATACGGCAACGATATTAGGTATGGGATTATATGATGGGACTAATGCATATTATGTCCCTAATGCTATGATAAAAGAAGTAATGGATTATACGCGTGATACGGTTAAATACACTTTTGATTTAAAGAAGAATATAATCTTGTTAGACGACTTTCAAACTAATACGATATATGACTTGAATTTAGCAGCCTATCTTTTAAATCAAACGACTAAAGATGATATCGCTGTACTTATGAATAATAATGGGATAACGATGGATTTTTATCATGATATCATAAAAAATAAGTTGGATATCGGACCGATAGTAGCTAGAAAAGCTAAATTTATCTTTGATACTCATGATGATTATATTGCTGATCTTCGTTCGGAAAGTATGTATGATTTGTATGAAGATATCGAATTCCCTTTAATTTCTGTCTTAGCTAAAATGGAGCATAATGGTATTCGCTGTGATGCTGATATACTAGCTAAGATGCGTGAAGAAGCAAAAAAAAAGATCGATAAATTAAGTAATGAAATATATCAATTATGTGGTTGTATTTTTAATATATCTTCACCAAAACAATTAGGAGAAATATTATTTGAGCGTCTTGGACTTCCACATGGAAAAAAAGGAGCGACTGGGTATAAAACCGGAGCGGAAGTCTTGGAAAAACTCGCATCAAACCATCCGGTGATTCCGCTAATCTTGGAATACCGTAATATGACCAAATTATATAGCACATATCTCGAAGGACTTAACAAATATATCTTAGCTGACGGTAAGATACACACGATTTATAAGCAGACTTTGACGCGTACAGGGCGTCTTTCCTCGATAGATCCTAACATGCAAAATATCCCAGCGCGTGATGAACTTGGAAAACTAGTTCGTAAAGCTTTTATTCCCGAATTTGATGAATTCTTATCAGCTGATTATTCGCAAATTGAACTTAGAATACTTGCACATATCTCTCAGTCTCAAGAATTGATTCAAGCCTTCATCGATGGTGATGATATTCATACGAAAGTAGCCGCTGATATATTCAATAAGCCGAAAGAAGAGGTAACGAAAAAAGAACGTAGCATGGCTAAAGCGGTAATATTTGGTATCGTCTATGGAATAAGTGGCTTTGGTTTAGGAGAAAACATCGGTATAACTCCTAAAGAAGCAAAGAAATTTATCGATAAGTATTATGAATTGTATCCTGGAGTAAAAAAATATATGGATCTTATTGTTAAAGATGCATATGACTGTGGCTATGTCCGTACATTATTCAATCGAAAACGTCATATCGATGAACTATTTAACAAAAACTATATGATTAGATCTCAAGGAGAACGAATCGCGCTTAACACGCCAATCCAAGGGACTAGTGCTGATATTATAAAAAAAGCTATGGTTGAAATTGATAAGGCCTTTGAAGTCAATAACGTTAAAAGCAAAATGCTCTTACAGATTCATGACGAATTAGTATTCGATGTACTCGCCGAAGAAAAAGAGAAAGTAACCGATATCGTCAAGACGATTATGGAAAGTACCGTTAAACTGTCCGTCCCATTAAAAGTAAGTACTGATTTTGGAAAAGACTTATATTCGACTAAATAGATGCTAGGAGGTGAAGTATGCCAGAAATTGCAGAAGTACGTACAGTTGCCAGTACATTAAATAGACAACTGGTTGGAAGAAAAATTATCGATATCGAGATGCCGTATTCTCGTATTATTGAAGGGAATCCTTTAGAGTTTAAAAATGCGCTTCTTAATCGGCGTATTACGGGAGTTGATAACTTTGGTAAGTGGATGTTCATTCACTTGGACGATTTGACCATTTTGAGCCATCTTAGAATGGAGGGAAAATATTTTTTAAAGGATAGTAGTGATCCGATTGAAAAGCACGAACACATTATTTTTCATTTGGATAATGGCCACGATCTCCGCTATCACGATACCCGTAAATTCGGTCGTATGCATTTGGTCAAGACAGAGGATATTTATAAGACACCAGAAATTTCGAAACTTGGTATCGAACCAGATGATGATAAATTGAGTAGTAACTATCTGTATGACGCGTTAAAAAAACGAACGTTGCCGATAAAAACTCTTCTGCTCGATCAGAGTATTATAAATGGATTGGGTAATATTTATGTCGATGAAGTTTTATTTGCAGCGAAAATAAATCCCTTGAAAAAAGGAAGCGATATAAGTCTTGAAGAATGTAGTGCCATCTGTAAAAATGCCGCGCGAATTATCAAGCTTGCTACATCTCTGGGAGGAACGACTATCCGAAGTTATACTTCGAGTCTTGGTGTAACGGGTCATTATCAGGATAACTTAAAAGTTCATACTCATGATAATGAGCCTTGCCCTGATTGTGGAACCACAATTGAAAAAATACGCGTCGGTGGAAGAGGAACTTATTATTGTCCTAATTGTCAAAAACTTAAGTAAAATAGGTATTTATTTTACTTTTTATATGGTATAATTATAGATACGATAGGAGTGTTGTTATGAGTGAACAGTTAGCTTCTTTGATTACAATTGCTTATGTAATAATAACTATTGGTGTCGTCATAACGATGCTCGTAATAATTATTAAAAACATAAAGAAACAATATTCTGAAACTGTCGTCAATTTGGAAAGAAATAAGAATCTAATTATAAGTGGATCGATTTTAAGCGAGTTAAATAAAGTCGAATCTCTGATAAACAATAAAGATCTAGAAGATAAATATAATTATTGGAAGGAACTATTTAAGGATTTAAAAGATCACGATGTTCCTAAGATTACGGACGATCTTATTGCAGCTGAAGAAACTTTTTCCGTAAGTAAGTTTAATGACGTCAATAATCGTCTTGCTAATATCGAATTTGATATATATATTGCGAAAAGTAAAGCGCAAAAACTTCTCGATGATATCAAAGAGATAACTCTTTCTGAACAGAAAAATCGTGAGATTGTTACGAAATTAAAAAGCGAATATCGTACGATATTCTTACAATATAATAACAATAATAAAGAGGACTATTCTCTCATTCAAGTTCCTCTCGAATTACAGTTTGAAAATGTCGACAAATTATTCAGTGCTTTTGAAATGGCTATGGAAAATAACGTCTATTCCGAAGTCGGGAAGATTGTCAAAGCCCTCGATGATACAATAGGGAATCTGAAAATTGTCATAGAAGAGGCACCTTCGATTATTTTGATGGGAAAAAGTTTAATTCCAAATCGCATCAAAGAAGTCAGTAAGATATATGATAAGATGGTAAGTGAAGGGTATAATCTCGACTATTTAAATATAGAATACAATATCAGTGAATCCGAAAAAAAAGTCGCCGATGTCTTCGACCGTCTAAATGTCTTAAATCTCGAAGATTCAATTTTTGAACTTAAGACGATCCTCGATTATTTTGATCGCTTGTATAATGATTTTGATAAGGAAAAAATTGCTAAAAAAGTCTTCGATGAATATTTGCGCAGTGTGATATTGAAATGTAAGAAGATGAAGAAGATTATCAATAGTATCTCTAGCAAATTAGACGATATCAAATATAGTTATGATCTAACTGATGATGATGTCAAAATTATTGGGGAACTTCACGATGAGGTTCAATCATGTGAAGAGTTATACGATCAAGTTGTTGCAACTTTTCGTGAGAAGAATACAGCTTACTCGCGTTTGAGTAAGGAAATGGAGAAAATTAATTTGCGTCTTGTCAAAGCAGAGGAAAAACTGGATTATACATTGCGAAGCCTAGGATCATTAAAAGAAGATGAAATTCGTGCCCGTGAACAACTCGATGAAATAAAAGATATTGTCAAACAAGCAAAAAGTCACATGGCATCATTTAAACTTCCGATAATTCCTAAAAACTATTATGTAGAATTAGAAGAGGCTAATGAGGCGATGCGTGAAATGATCATCGAATTAGAAAAGAAACCCATTTCGATTAAGACTTTAAACACGCGTGTTGATACTGCTCGTGATTTAGTTTTAAAAGTTTATAATACGTCTTTAGAAATAGTAAAAACGGCTTCGATGGCGGAAAATGCTATTGTCTATGGCAATCGCTATCGAGCAATAAATGCGAGTATCGATAATGGACTAACGAAAGCAGAGCGTGATTTCTTTAAAGGAAATTTCAAGAGTAGTCTAGAATATGCGATAAATGCGATAAATGTCATTGAGCCAGGAATTCATAAGCGTTTACTAGAAGCTTATCAGAAAGAAAAATAAGAGGTGAATATATGGTTTATTTAGATTATTCGGCAACGACACCTGTCTTACCTGAAGTATTAGATAGTTATAATAAAGTTACAGAAGAGTATTTTGGCAATCCTAACAGTTTGCATAGTTTAGGTGTAAAATCTCAAGAACTATTGAATAGCGCGACTAAACAGATTGCTGATCTTTTGAGTATTAAAGAAACGGAATTTGTCTATACTTCCGGTTCAACTGAAGCGAATAACTTGGCCCTTATCGGAACGGCTTTGACATATAGTCGTTATGGTAAACGTATTGCTGTTTCGAAGATGGAACATCCGAGTATATATGGTATTTGTCGTTACTTAGAAAAACTCGGTTTTTCGATCGATTATATCGATGTCACTGAAGAAGGTGTCATTGATTTTGAGGATTTAAAGCGCAAAGTTCATAAAGATACTATCCTTGTAAGTGTCTGTGCTGTCAACTCGGAAACAGGAGTGCGCCAACCTCTCAAGACAGTTCGCCAAGTAATTCGTAAGAATAATGAAAATTGTATCTTTCATAGTGATATGACTCAAGCGATAGGAAAAGTCAATGTCAACGTTTATGATGTCGATTTAGCTAGCATATCGGGACATAAGATATATGGACCTAAAGGGATCGGAATTCTTTATAAAACGCGAAATCTCGTCTTAACGCCCCTTTTATATGGTGCTAAAGAAGGAGAACTAGTGCCAGGTACACCTCCATTACCTTTGATTGTATCTTTTGCTAAAGCTTTACGTTTAGCACTAAAAGACCTTACCAAAAAAGAAGAAACTGTTCGTAAATACAACGAAAAAATAGTAGCTCATCTTTCGAGTTATCCGGATATAAAGATAAATTCGAGTAAATATTGTATCCCCCATATTCTCAATATCAGTCTGATGGATATCAAGCCCGAAACATTCATCCATGCTCTCGAAAAAGATGAGGTTTATGTATCGAGCAATACAGCCTGTTCCAAAGGAGCACCAAGTCAAGCTGTAATGAATATGTATAAAGATTCAAAACGTGCCGAGACGACGATTCGAATAAGTATATCCCATATGACTATGCCTTCAGAAATCACGGAATTTATTGAAAGTTTTGATAAACATTATAATGAATTGCATAATTTGACCAAATAATCTCTTTAGAAAAGTAGGTGAAATATGAAACAGGATGAGGTGCTACGTTATAAAATATTGACGATTTTTTTAGTAATAATGCTATCGATTATTCTATTAGTATTCAATATCGTCGCTCTTAATAATCATCGTTTAGAAACCTCACCAACTACTACGACTCGAACTCCTCTGACGACGACTACAACTAAAAGAGTGACGAATGACTATACATTCGATGAACGGGAAAAGACTTTATCATTAAATGGACAAGAAGAAGTCGTCGTTTTAAGAACTTATGTGTCTACTAACAATTATCGAATTGATTATGATGTCGAAAACTTTAACCCGGTTAAGATGGGAAACAATTCTTTGGTATTATTAAATAATAGCGATAATTCGATTACTATTGAAATAGAAAACCTTTCTGCCGAAGATTATTTTGCCGAATATGAAAAATACACTAATTCTGTTGATTATAATGCTGCCAACGAATTAGATGGTTATACTTATACTTATACCTTTTTAAGAGGTAATAACGTTTATCTTCGAGTTACTAAATGTATAACGGAAGATACTGCATCTCTAGGGACTTTATCATATCGTATGGATTATATGATAAATTCTATTTATATCCCTTGAGAATAATTGACTATGATAATCTTTTTCGATAATATATTATATAAAATTTATGATGAATAAGAGGTGTTTTATATGTCTGATAAAGAATTAGCTGATTTGATATTTCCTAATATAACGAAGACGATTGCTGATTATGAAGCTATATATCCTAAAAGAGATTTAGAAGCGGGAGCTAAGGTTACTCGTTTTGCTCCCTCGCCAACGGGCTTTGTCCATATTGGAAATCTATTACAAGCATTATTGGATTACTATCTAGCTAAGAATAGTAATGGTATTTTTTATCTACGTAATGAAGATACCGATACTAAAAGAGAAGTCGACACTGCTGTCGATAAGATAATGGAAGTTTTGGATTATGTCGGTTTTCAACCTGACGAATACGAATATAGAGGAAAAATCGTCGGCAACTATGGACCTTACGTTCAAAGTGAAAGAAAAGAAATCTATCATGCTTTTATCAAGCATTTAATCGAAATCGGTCGAGCTTATCCGTGTTTTTGTACTACAGAAGAATTGGATGTGATGCGTAAAAAACAAGAAGCTAAGAAGAGCCGTATTGGTTATTATGGTGGTTGGGCGAAATGTCGTGATTTGACTAACGAAGAGCGAGCAGAAAGAATCAAAAATGGCGAAGAATATGTTATTCGCTTTAAATCTTTGGGAAATTATAATCGCAAGGTACAATTCGATGATTTAGTAACTGGTACCATCGAATTTCCGGAAAACGATTTGGATCATATCATAATGAAGTCGAGTGATTTCTTGCCGACATATCATTTCGCACATGTCGTCGATGATCATTTAATGCATACAACTCATGTCGTTCGTGGACAGGAATGGATTTCTAGTGTTCCTTTTCATATCGAATTATTTTCTGCATTTGGATTCGAACAACCGAAATATATTCATAATTCACTTCTCTTAAAACAAGAAGATGGTGTTAGGAGAAAGATCAGCAAGCGTAAAGATCCAGAAGCTCTAATGAGCTACTACATCGAAAAGGGCTATCCTAAAGAAGCTGTTATTGAATCTTTAATGACTATTTTAAACAGCAACTATGAGGAATGGCGTGATGAAAACCCTGATAAATCATATCTTGAGTTTGAATTCGATCCTCATAAAGTTGGAACGAGTGGAGCTCTATATGACTTGGATAAACTCGATAATATTTCAAAAAATTTGATTTCGCGAATGGATAAAGAAACTGTCTACAATAATTTAGAAGAATATACGAAAGTTTATGACAACGAATTCCACAAAATAATTACTAAGAATCCCGATTATACTAAAAGTGTTCTAAATATCGAACGTGAACAAGAAAAACCTCGCAAAGATTTTGCTTGTTGGAGTGATGTAAAAGAACAAATATGGTATATGTTTGACGAATTGTATCAACCACAAAATTTTGAGTGGATGAAGATAACGGAATTAGATGAAATAAAAAGAATTCTCGGCAAGTATATGACTGAATATTTTGATGAATCTGACGATAAAGATACGTGGTTTGATAAGATTAAAGAAATGTCCACCGAATTAGGATATGCTGCCAATATGAAAGATTATAAGAAAAATCCGGAAAACTATCTAGGTAGCGTTGCTGATATATCGACTGTTCTTCGTGTCGCAATCACTAGTAAATCAAAAACACCTGATTTATATGAGATAATGCGCTTGTTAGGAAAAGACAGGATAATATCGCGTATTGACATTTTATAAGAGAAGAGTTTCTCTTTTTTATTGTTCTAAAATACTATATATGTTAAAATGAAAAAGATAATAGGGAAAGTGTAGTGTGGAGTATGGTTTGTAAGCGTTGTGGAGCTTATAATGTGGATAATGCTAGTTTTTGTAGCTCTTGTGGGAATTCGTTAGAGCAAATTCCCGTATATACAACTGACAAGACATCTAAAAAAACTGTCGACAAGAAGAAGATAATAATTATATCATTGTTAATAGTTATAATTATAATGCTGTCAATTTTTTTAATTATCTTAAAAAGTCGAAAAAATAACCGATATCTTCCCGATGATAATGCGACTTCTCGAACGATTATGATTTATCTAGTTGGATCCGACCTAGAATCGGAAAATGGAATCGCCACTTCTGATCTTGCTGGTATTAAAGAAAGTGAAATCGATTTTAATAATATGAATATTTTACTCTATACTGGAGGAACGCAACAATGGCATAATTTCATATCTAATGATGAAAATGCCATTTATGAACTTACAACATCTGGTTTTGTAAAGAAAGAGTCCTATTCTCAAGAAGATATGGGTGATGCTGATACATTATCTACCTTACTTAACTATGCTTATGACAATTACGTAACAGATGCCTATGACTTAATTCTTTATGACCACGGTGGCGCAATTGATGGTGCTATATATGATGATTTTACAAATGATCATTTGACGATTGCCGAAATGGGTGATGCATTAGATAATAGCTCATTTAAAGGCAGTAATAAACTAGAAACTATAATTTTTAGAACATGCTTAAATGGAACTGTAGAACTTGCTAATGAACTTGCTGATTACTCTAATTATTTAATAGCTAGTGAAGAAATAACTCATGGCGCTGCCGGATCGAGTGTTTTAAGTTTTCTCAATTATATTGAAACTGATGATACAGCAATCGATTATGGTAAAAAATTTATCAGTGAGTATGAATATCAAATTAATGAAATCGATCCACTTGGAGTAGCAACAGCACCAATGTATTCGATCATCGATCTAAATAAAATCGATGATGTCGTTTCCGAATTAGATGAATTTATATCCGGCATTGATTTGAGTGAAAATTATGCTGATATAATACGTATTAGAGGTTCTCTTTATCAGTATGCATATTCTTTTTATAATCAAGAAGCATATGATATGGTCGATTTATATAGTTTGATTGATAATATTACCCAATATTCAAGCGTAAGTAGTGACGATTTATTAGCAGCGATTGACGAAGCAGTAGTATATAATTGGAGTGAAATGGTTGAAGAATCCCATGGTCTTTCTATTTATTTTCCATATAAGGGAGGAACTCTAACGCAAAATAAATTTTTGAGTGTATATAATGATTTGGATTTTAGTGAATCGTATGTCACTTTTATAAAACAGATTAGTAATTTGGTAAAATCAAATAATGCTAGTAATTTTAGTAAAAATGATATTACTACTAATAATAATGTAATAACTAAAGGAGAGTTCGTTTTAGAGTTAACACCTGAACAAGCAGCGGACTTTGCCGAAGCCAGTTACGTTGTTTTCGAAAAGCAAGAAGATGGCCTTTTTATGCCAATATACTCGAGTGATAATGCTTATCTAGATGGAACAAAAGTAAGATCTAATGTTACAAATAATCTTTTGCAGATAGTTGATCACAGTGACGAGTCCCGAGCATGGGTTCAATTATATGAAAATGGCAAAACAGGCGTAAAAAGTTATAAGACGTTTGCTGTAGCATTTCATTTTGGTGAAGGTGATGGACTAGACGAATTTGATGTTTCGGCTTTAACTTTGTATATTGATTATGATGATAACAACAAACCGTATATCGCTAAAGCAAGCAAAAATTCAACATCTGAAGATGGAATCAGTACTGTTTTTGTCGATCTTGATTATTATGAATATATTCAATTTACAAATTATCGTTATGGTATATTAGACGAAGCTGGTAACTATAATCCCGATTGGGAAAGTAGTGATATTAAATACTTATTTGAAGTATCTACTGATAGTGATTATGAGTTAGTCAATGTTTCATTAGATGATGGCGATTATTATGCGGCATTTACTATTACTGATATATACGGTAATCGCTTTTATTCAAATTTAGTAAGTGTTAATAAATAAAATATGGAGGAGAATTATTATGTTTTGTAGAAATTGTGGAAAAGAATTAATGGAAGGACAAAAATTCTGTGCATTATGTGGAACACCATGTGAGCCGGTTCAAAATGTTAATGTGCCACCAATGACGCCCCCGCCGACTGATGTCGATAATCAAATACCATTAGGAGCTAGTTCAGAGACTAATGCTGATTTAGGAAATAATGTAACAAATCACTCGGGGCATCCAACGAATCTTCAAAATTCATCAGTACAACCGATACAACAAGTACAGTCGTTTTCAAATATGTCCAATAATACTAACCAAGTCGAGCGACCAATGCAACAATTTCAACCGACTAATCAAAACCCGCTAATGCAGCAATCTCCAATGTATAACGGGATTTATCCAATGCAACCTAATGTCCCAAATAAAAACAATAAAACATTTATTATAATTGTTACCGTTTTGATAGTAGTAGCAATTATATTAGGATTGTTAATCTGGGGAACATTGAGTAGTGACGATAACAAAGAAAATGATAATACAACGACTACTACAACATCGACAACGACGAGACGAACGACAACAGCATCTCAAGTGTCTGCTGACTATGAGACATTATATGGATATAAAATCTATATTCCTGAAGGATATGATTCATTGGTTCAAGATGGACTATTGCTCGTCTATGATTTTGCTAGTGGAAAACAAGTTGGATTTTCTTTATCAGAAGAATCATTTGACGATTATGTAAATAATGCTGAAGAATTTCGAAATGAATTAAGTCAATCGAGATTTACTAATGTGACATATTCGAAGGATACTTACAATGGTATTGAATATTTGGCATACTATCTTACTTTTGAAGGCCACACATATACACTTTATGTCATGGAATTAGAATACGATGTAGTTACAATAGGATTTGCATATTATACAGATCTTGTACCAGAAGAAGAATTAAAAGAATTAATTATGGAACTTCATAACAATATCGAATTGTCTGGATCAACTTCATTCGAATCTCCTTCAAACGGCAGTTTTGGAATCGATTCATTTGTTAATGATGACATTGTTGAATAATTAACAAGCTCCTCGACCAATATATTGGTGAAAGGGGCTTTTTCTATTGAGTAAATATAAGGTAAATATTCCCGGAATTGATACTAATAATATTCGTGTCTTAAAAAAAGATGAGATGGAAGAATTATTTAGACGTTATCAAAACGGGGATCTCGAAGCAAAAGAAGAATTAATTAATGGCAATTTAAAACTCGTATTATCGATTATAAAAAATTATAATAACGGCAAGAATGATATGAATGATCTTTTTCAAGTAGGGTGTGTGGGGCTGATCAAAGCGGTCGATAATTTCGACATCAACGTTGGAGTAATGTTTTCTACCTATGCTGTTCCACTAATATTGGGAGAAGTTAAACGTTATATTCGCGATTCTAACGTTGTTCGCGTAACTCGTAGTGTTCGTGATTTGGCCTATCATATTATGAAATATAAAGATGCTTATGTCGAGGTCCACGGCATCGAACCGGATATTGAAACTATCACTCGTGAACTAGAGATAACCGAATACGAACTCCGTGAAGCAATGGATTCTCTAAAAGAACCTGTCAGTATCTTCGAGCCAATCTATAATGATGGTGGTGATACGATATATCTATTGGATCAACTTGCAGATACTAAAGAACGAAATGTCGATAAAGATCTTTTAATATCGTTAAATAAAGCCTTAGGCAAGATTAAATTGCGTGAAAAGAGTATTCTTATCGATCGCTATATAATTGGTAAAACTCAGATGGAACTTGCTAGTGAGTTAGGAGTAAGCCAGGCTCAAATATCGCGCATCGAAAAAAATGCGATAAATAATGTCAAGAAACTCATAAAATAAGTTATTATAAATACACATAGTGTGATATAATTTATATAGGATGATCCTATATAGAAGGAAGTGATTTTATGGGTTTAATTAGCGCAACTCTTGGATCGGTATCTAAAGTAGTTGGTGACCAATTTAAAGAGTTTATAACATGTCCAACACAAGACACAAATGTATTAGTGGTCAGAGGACGTGTCGAACATGGAAGTGGAAATAAGAATTATACAGAAGGAATTATTACTAATGGTAGTAAAATTGTCGTTCCATCGGGATATGCAATGATGCTCGTCGATAATGGTGCTATTAAAGAATTCTCTGCGGAACCAGGGGAATATATTTGGGATTCTTCGACTGAGCCAAGTGTCTTTGAAGGAGGATTCTTTAAGGGACTTAAGGATTCGATTAAGACGATTGGATCACGTATAACTTATGGTGGACATGAAGCACATGATCAACGTGTGTATTACGTCAATCTTTTGACGATTACGGGTAATAAGTTTGGATCGAAAAATCCGGAAACTATTTATGATCCAGTATATGGCTCGGTTGAAATAACCTATTTCGGAGAATATTCCTTTAAAGTAGTTGATCCAGTAGTATTAGTTACTAATTTAATAGGTGCTAATCCTAAAGATACGATTACAGTAAGTGATGTCATCGATGGCCAGCTAAAGTTACAATTTGCTAGTAATGTATCTACTTGTATTAGTGATTTAATGGTAAAAAACAATGTTTCGTTTAATACTGTTCAAAGTTATAAAAATGATGTTGTTAAAGTCATGAATTCTTTACTTGATGAATCGTGGAAACAACAATATGGCTTAGAAGTATTAGATGTAGCACTAAATATTAATGCTAGTGAAGAATCTAAAAAGATTATTCGTGAAGTTGATGCGGAATTATCGCGTGAAAAACGTCGTGGAGAACTTTATGCGTCTAATACTAGCGGATTAATGGCAGCAGCGACTGCTGATGCTATGGTAAGTGCTGCCGGAAATGAAAATGGGGCTTTAATGGGATTTATGGGAATGAATATGGCTAGTTCTACTGCTGGAAATGTTATGAGTGCTGCTCAAAACATGCAACAAACAAGCTCGACCAATCCTTTAGAAAATCCGATTAATAATCAAAGTGCACCAGGAAACACAACTTTAAATACTGATATTCCAGTAAAAGAGACGACGACAACTGCTCCAAAATTCTGTAGCAATTGTGGAACACCGGTCACCGGTAAATTCTGCAGTAATTGTGGTGCTAAAATAGGAGAATAAAAGAATTTAGTAATAAATTCTTTTTTTATTTAACGCATATACTTAATTAGGTGTTCATATGCGAATAAGTGATTTACAAACGAAGGATGTCGTTAATCAAAACGATGGTAGAAATATCGGCAAGATAATCGACATGGATATTTTAGAAAACGGAACAATTAATTTTTTTGTCGTCGAACCGAAGAAGATGATCAGAAAACTTAATTTTTCTAGTAATGAAACCAATATAAAATTAGAACAAGTTATCAAGATTGGCGAGGATGTCATACTTGTAGATTTAAAATAAATCTAGTATAATTATGGCGGGTGTTTAACATGAATAAAAGAAAGGTTATAATAGCGATAATTGTCTTAATCTTTGATCAATTGACTAAAGTCATCGTCGACGCCTACAATTCTCAATTTACGATTATCGATAACGTTTTTAATATAACATATTACCAAAATACTGGAGCTGCTTGGTCGATATTAGAAGGTAATATACTTCTCTTAATAGGTATAAGTATCGTAGCTTTGGTTCTGGTCTATAGTATGATGTTTTCTTTTGAAAATAACGTTTTAAATGATGCCGCTTTCGGTCTTCTATTTGGTGGTATCCTGGGTAATTTAATCGATCGTATATTATTTGGATATGTTCGAGATTTTATCGAACTTAATATATTCGGTTATAATTTTCCAGTGTTCAATTTGGCGGATACAGCTATTGTTGTAGGAGTTATAATCATCATAATAGCAACAATTAAAGGAGAGATTAATAGTGGAAATAAGAGTAGAAGAAAATGGCGAAAGAATCGATAAGTTTTTAGTACCTTATCTTGACTATTCCCGTAGTCAAATAGCAAAATTAATCGATGAAAATATTATTTTAGTAAATTCACAACCGACAAAAGCCAATTATCAAGTTCGCAAAGATGATATTATTTCGATAAGCGAAGTGGAAAGTAAAAATGATGATATCATCCCTGAAGATATTCCTTTAGATATTCTCTATGAAGATGATGATATCATGGTTATCAATAAAAAAAGTGGGATGGTCGTTCATCCGGGAAATGGTAATACCCATTCGACATTAGTAAATGCACTAGTAAATTATACTAATAATCTGTCAGATATAAACGGAGAAGTTCGTCCAGGTATCGTTCATCGTATCGATAAGGATACTTCGGGAATTATGCTTGTTGCAAAGACGAATAAAGCCCATCAAATTTTATCCGATGCTCTTTCGCGTCACGAAATTAACCGGGAATATATTGCATTAGTAAAAGGCGAATTTCCGAGTGACACGGCAACTATCGATGCGCCTATTGGTCGTGACAAATATAATCGTAAACGCATGGCCGTTACATCTATAAATTCCAAGAAAGCTATTACTCACTTGCGAGTTATCGAAAGATTTAAAGGGTTTACCCTTATTCGTCTGCAATTAGAAACTGGTCGAACTCATCAAATACGTGTTCACATGGCATATACTGGATACCCAATATATAATGACCCAGTATATACCAATGACTCGTGTACGGAATTTGGACAATTTCTTCATTCTGCTTCTATCGACTTTAAACATCCAATAACGAATGAATTACTCCATTTCGAATCCCCATTACCTCATGAGTTCGAAGACTTCCTTGGTGGGCTAGAAAAAATCTAGTTTCTCTTTTTGTTTACTAAAAAGACGAATTGTTATACAATATATTCTATGAAGGGATGTTTTTATGAGTAGTTTAAATATGACAAACATAGATGAAATTACTATGAGATTAGTACATTACTTCGTAACTAAAGAAAATTACCAGCCTATTTTAGTAAATGGTCTTGAAAATGAAATTTGGCTGGAGAATATCGATAAAAAATATGGAGTAATCCGCATAAATAGTAATTATATACATAATAATGAACAATTAAGTTTTGATATTTATAAGGCAAAGACGATCGTCAAACAGATAAAGAAGAAAACACTATCACTTTCTTGTGATACTTTGAGTATTCTTTTAAATGTCGGTGAAAATGTCAGTATCAAAAATGATGAAAAGCATATCGATATTTTGACAATAAGCAATATCGATGAACTGGAAAACGGTGAAAGTATATCATCTTTATTTCCCGAGATTAAAAATGATGTAATTGAAGCTAATGATGACATGGATTTCTTTATCAATGTTACAAATGATATTAATACTAAAACGGAAGAGAAAAACCGTATATATGAAAAGACCTTCCGCAAGAAACGCATTGTTATAACATATGCTCTAATAGCGATAAATATTATCGTCTTCATTTTATCATATGTTTTAGGTATCATTGATACGTCGGACTTTTCGATGAATATTGCCGACGTTCGTAATGGTGAATTTTGGCGTTTGATAACTTCTGCCTTTTTCCATGGTGGAATTATCCATCTTGTCTGTAATATGTATTCGCTTTATGTCTTGGGAACCCAATTGGAGACGTTTATGGGCAAATGGAAATATACTGTTGTCTATTTCTTGAGTGCTCTTACTTCATCGCTATTAAGTGGAGTATTAAATGGCCCAGGAGTTGCCTCAGTTGGAGCTAGTGGAGCAATATTTGGGTTACTTGGAGCAATGCTATATTTTGGATATCACTACAGATTATATTTAGGAAGTGTTATGGCTGAAAGAATAATTCCCATTATCCTTTTGAATCTTTTCATTGGATTTACGATGCCTTATATCGATAATTTCGCCCATATAGGTGGTCTTGTCGGAGGACTTTTCGCTAGTATGATGGTAGGAATAGAAGGTAAAACGAATAAATCTGATACGATAAATGGTGCTATAGTAACTGTCATACTTTTTGCATTCTTGATATATATGACGTTCTTTAGATAGTAGTAATACTATCTTTTAATTTGCATATATATTAGTGATATGCTATAATACCTTTCATCTCAAAGGGGTTGAGTTTATGAAATGTATGGAGATGTTAGATGACATAGCAGCATATGATATATCTATTTTGCAAACTGGTTATTCAAACTTTAGGAATTTAAATAGTGCAATGCACTTGCCCGCTGATGAAGAGTTGTCCGAATTGACACAGACTTCGATAGAGGATCTCGAACAATATGATAATTGGTATTTTATCGATGGCGATTGTTGGTATTATAAAGAGGTTTATCGTGCTTTCGTTTTAATTAATGAATTATTAGGCGAGAAATTATCGCTTTACATGGATTTGCCGACCATAAGATATAGTTTAGTATCTAAAGAAGGAAAGCTATCCGGACTTATAAGTAAAAATTTCAAGAATCAATCTGAAAATTATGCTAAGGGAATTTCTATTTCTCCTGAGTTGATTGGCTACCTTCAGAAATGCCTTATTGATAGAAATAAATCGATAAGCGAACATACTCGTCGTCAATTAACTTCTTATCTAATTCGCAATTTCTATTCCGCTTTATGTGATCGTATCGCAAACACTTTATATGCTTATAATAGTAAAGAACCATTTATAATGGCTCCATTATGGGACTATGAAAGTAGTTTTTGTGATTCCGCATTGCGCGATTATGTCGATCCATTAATTTACTTTCCTTTTTCTTATCACAACTGTGAATTACTAGCTAATAATAATGATTATTTTAAGTATTATCTTCACAAGATTTGGACATTCGATATTAAACGTGCTTTGCAAGAAATTGCTTTTGAACATAAGATCGTTATTCCGTCGGAATTTTATAAGTACTATCGTCAGTTTGATATCGAACGCAAAGAAGTCCTAAATGAAATGGGATTAAAAAAAGAATTATCGCGATAATTCTTTTTTTATATTTTACGATAAAGCCCGATTGCTTTACCGAGAATTGTACAATTTCGTAATATGATTGGCGCCATTTCGTCATTTTCTGGTTGCAATCTTATATGATCTGTTTCTTTATAAAAGGTCTTTAATGTAACTTCATTATCTTCCGTCATAGCAACGACAATATCACCATTTCGCGCAACACTTTGTTTTTGAATTATGACGATATCACCGCTATATATACCGACATTTATCATTGAATCGCCGGAACATTTTAAAGTGAATATCGACTCTTTAGCAGGTATTAAACTGGCCGGTAAAGTGAAAAAATCATTGGGATTTTCAATAGCTTCTATTGGATTACCACAACTAACTCGTCCGAGGAGGGGAACAGATACGACATCTTCTTTTTCCTCGTGGACATCGAATTCGTTATCGACTAAAAGTTCAATAGTTCTGAATTTAGCATTTTCTTTACGGATATATCCTTTAGCTTCCAATTCTTTTAAGTGGCTATGAGCTGTTGCGGGACTCGAAAGATTCATTCCCGAACATATCTCACGAACTGAAGGCGGATATCCATGAGCAACCATATATTTCTTTATAAAAGTTAAAGTTTCTTCCTGCTTGCGTGTCAAATCTTTAATCATTCTATCACCTAGTAGAAATATAGCAAACATTTGTTTAAATGTCAAACAAACGTTTATTTTTCGCGTTCTAAAACATTTGTTCGTATATACGCTTGAATCGAACAAATGTTTGTGATAAATTATAAATGTCGAAGGGAGTGATAATATGCAGAATGTTTTGAGCGAATATAAAGGGGTGATTTTGTTTACAATTGTATTAGTACTTATGATGACGATGCTTAATAATCGTGTAAAAGAACTTAATGCTATCGATACTACTAATACAGTTGCTTATTATGAAAAATAGAATAACATGAAAAAATCTTTACTAGAAGGAACGTAAAGATTTTTGTTTGTTTTACAACTACTTATAAACATGTTATAATCTCTTAAGTGGAAGTGATACTATGAATTTACCAGATATGCAAGCTGCAAAAAAAAGAACAAGCGAAAATGTCGATTATATATATGAAACACCACAGATTACGGATAATTTTCAAGGAAAAAAGTATTATATTCGTACATATGGATGTCAGATGAATGTTCATGATTCCGAAGAAATTTCGCAATTACTTGAAAATATCGGTTTTGAAGAGACAAAAGAGATGAATAATGCGGATTTAATAATTTTAAATACCTGTGCTGTAAGAGAAAACGCTCATGATAAAGTATTTGGATTCCTCGGTCGCTGTAAGCATTTAAAAAAGGAAAATCCAAACTTAAAAATCGCTTTATGTGGTTGTATGGCTCAAGAACGTAGTGTAGTTGAAGAAATTATGAAGAAGCATTCATATATCGATTTAGTTTTTGGAACTCACAATATTCATGAATTGCCTAATTATCTTATGAATCTTCATAATGGACTTAATATTGAAGTAAAAAGCAATGAAGGAAATGTCTTCGAAATAGGGGAGTCGTATAAACGTGCGAGCAAATATACTGCGTGGGTCAATATTATGTATGGTTGTGATAAATTCTGTACTTATTGTATTGTTCCTTATACGCGCGGAAAAGAACGTTCCCGAAAAAGTAAAGATATTTTAAAAGAAGTTTCATGTTTAAAGGAAAAAGGTTATAAGGAGGTAACTCTACTCGGACAGAATGTCAATGCCTACGGAAATGACAGTGAAGACGAATTGGATTTTGCCGGATTATTGGAAAATGTTGCTAAAACAGGAATTGAACGAATTCGTTTTGTAACAAGTCATCCTTGGAATTTTACCGATGCCATGATCGACGTTATCAGCAAACATCCAAATATCATGCCGTATATTCATCTTCCGTTACAATCCGGATCAGACCGAATTTTAAAACTAATGGGACGTCGCTATACAAGGGAAGAATATATGGAATTGTTTAAAAAAATAAAAGAAAGAATTCCCAATGTTGCTATAACGACAGATGTCATTGTCGGATTCCCTGGTGAGACAGAAGCAGACTTTTTAGATACATTAGATATCGTCGAACGTTGCCAATTTGATGGCGCCTATACATTTATTTATTCACCACGTGAAGGAACGCCGGCTGCGAAAATGCCCGATACAACTCCAATGAGCGAAAAGGAAAATCGCCTTCACCGTCTCAATGAAATTGTCAATAAATACTCACTTATCAACAATCAGAAGTATTTAAATAAGGTAACTAATGTATTATTAATAGGAGAGAGTGAAAAGGATAGTGCTAAGTTATACGGATATACGGATACTATGAAGTTAGTTAATGTTCAATGTGATGAAAGTTTACTCGGAACAATCACTCCCGTTTTGATTACTGATACCAAAAGTTTTAGTCTCGATGGAATAGTAGAAAAATAGTTTTATTTTTCTATTTTTTTTGCTATAATAAAATAGAGAATTGAGGGGATACCGATGAATCAAAATGAGATAAATAATGGTAATGTAAATAATTCTTCAGTTAATAATGCCGTTGACCCTAGAACTGTCAATGCCGAAGTTATTGGAGAATTACGAAAAGATAAAATTGGACGCCCGATTTTAGTTTTGGAAATTTTTGGCCTATTTATCATAGTATTAATCGCTTTACCCATTGTAACTTCGATGTTAAATGATGAAAACAGTGCATTATATCAATTAATATATGGTGATGTAGGAGAAGTGATATCTCCAGAAACTCCAACTCCAACTAGTGAATTTTTGGATGGAAGTGTAGAGCAACCTCTAGTATCGACAACGGCTATGAAGTTTGAAAACCTTATAATGAAGGATTTCTCTTTATCTGGTGGCACAATTAATTGTACTATGTATAGTTATAATGATTTACTTAATCTCGATGAGACTGAATATTATCTTGAAATATATTCTAATAGTAATAATTTATTAGCAGCCATCAAATTGACCGGCACTTTAGATTATCAAGAGACACAAGTTGCATTAACTGCAAATGATTTAAACTTCAACTCAAATTATAGTTATTTTGGAAAAGTCGTCGAAATGACTAAAGATGACTATCCGGCAATCGAACTTGCAACTGACGAATCGGGAATTGGCGGATTCACATGCACTAAAGATAATCGAACTCTTGAATATACTTTCATGAATAATTATTTAATCAATATTCGCGATACTGTTCATGTAACATTTGATAGTGCTGCAACTGATGAGTATCTAAATTTGAAGAGCTCATATGACTCTAAAAAGGCCTTATTAGGGGATCTTGCTACTGTTGAAGAGGTCGCTGATGGTTTTACTTATAGTGCTAATATAAATTTGGAAACACCAGGATTTACATATCCTGAAACCTTAGTGGATTATGAATACTATGATTTAGATACAGAGGCCAAAGTCGTCCATTATGCTCTTGAAGGTAAAGGATATGATTGCGAGTGACCTATAATTTTTGTATCAATGATTTTGAAGGTCCTTTGGACCTTTTATTGCATTTAATTAGATGTAGTAAAATGGATATTTATGAGATAAACATTGAAAGTATTACCAAACAATATCTCGATTTTATAAATACAACTAAAAATCTATCGATGGATATTGCAAGTGAATACTTAGTTATGGCGGCTGAATTAATTCATCTAAAAAGTCGTTTACTTTTAAACCGTAAAGACGAAACTGAAGATTCTGAATACGAACTGAATTCAGCTGAAGATCTACGCGATAAACTACTCGAATATCAGAAAGTTAAAGAACTTACGCGCGAATTTCGCGAACTTGAAGAGATTCGAGGTGAAGTTTATACCAAAATACCTAGTGATTTACATGAATATCGTAACGAGACTGTTCTTCCTGGTGATGTCTCGATTGACGATCTAGTAGCGGCTTTTAATCTATTTTTAGAACGTCAAAAACTAAGTCGTCCATTAAATACTAAAATAACGAAAAAAGAGCTTAGTGTAGCAGAGCGCACTAATGATATCCGTCGTCTTTTAAAAACTGTTCATCGATGTGGGTTCAGTGAACTATTTACGACGATTACCAAACCATTTGTCGTCGTCACTTTTTTGTCGATTTTAGAGATGGCTAAAAATCGTGAGATTAATATTACTCAAGAACATAGTTTTGACGACATCATGATAGAAATGAAGTGATTATTATGGACTTATTAGGAGTCTTAGAAGGAATACTTTTCGTCATGGGAGACGAAGGTTGTGATTTAAAAACGTTAACTGATGTTATGGAAATAACTGATGAAGAAGCTAAAGAACTACTAGCTAGACTCAAGAAAAGTTACGAAGCATCAGATCGGGGCCTTCGAATTTCCTTTTTGGGGAATGCCTTTAAATTGACGACTAAACAAGAACATCGAGCATATTATGAAAAATTAGTAGTTAATCCTGGAACTAATCGCTTAAGTCAAGCTTCTTTAGAGACTCTCGCAATAGTTGCATACAATCAGCCGATAACAGCTACTGAAATAAGCGAATTACGAGGTGTAGCAAGTGGCCATCTAATTCGCAAACTCGTTGCGAAAGGTTTATTGAAAGAATCCGGCAAATCCGATTTGCCAGGACGTCCAAATCTGTATTGTACGACTAGTGATTTCCTCGATTATTTTGGTTTAGCTACGCTTGATGAGTTACCTAAAATTGATCAAACCATAGAAGGAGAGAAGGAAACGGATTTGTTTACTTCGATATATAAAGATGAAGAAGAAAGTGAAGTACCACTATCCACAAGTTCTAACTGATGCTACCAAAGTTACAGGATCGACAATCTTATTAAAACGTTTTTATAATATTACTTTCGATGAATCTTGGAAATACATCGATTTTGAAGAGTGTATTTTTGAAAACTGTACATTTTTAAATCGTAATGAGAAATGCACATTTTCTAATTGTCTATTTCTGAAATGCAATTTAAGTAATCATCAGTTCTTTTATTCAGGAATTGTTGCTTGTCGTTTTGAAAATTGCCGAATGGTAGGAGTAAGTTTTGTAAACGCCTCTTTAAAATGGTGTGAATATTCGGAAAATCAACTACAACTAGCAACTTTTGATTCGTCTATTATTAAAGAATGTCGTTTTGAAAAATGTAATATGAGTGAATCGACTTGGAATAGTATTTCTTTTGATAAACCAGAATTTCTAGATGATAATCTTTCTAATTCTGATTTTATCGACACATCGATGACGGGAATCGATGTTAGCGAATCGAACATATCCGGAATTAAAATAAATCCCAGTTTTCTCGAAGGGATGATTGTCAATCAAATTCAAGCAATCGAATTAGTAGAAATTCTAAAAATAGTGATAAAATAATTGTATTATTTCATTTTTATGATATAATACTTATATGCCTGCGTGGTGGAATTGGTAGACGCGTTGGACTCAAAATCCAATGATAGCAATATCGTGCCGGTTCAAGTCCGGCCGCAGGCACCAATTTGCTATTAAACTCGAACATTTATGCTTCGAGTTTTAATATGTCTAATTATCATAACTATCATAATATTTCATTTATAAAAAAATAACTAACCATTTAGGATTTATTTATACTATATTAATGAAAGGTGTTAAATAATGGATAAAATATATGATGAATATTTTGACAAAATATATAATTGGACGATAAAAAAGACGGATACTCGTGAGGAAGCAGAAGATCTAACTAACGATATTTTCTTGGCTATATATGAATATTTAAATAAAAATATTAAAGTAGAAAAAATGAGCAATTTAATTTGGAAAATCGCTTATAATCTGTGGTGTACCAGAGCGAAAAAATATATTAAAGAAAAGAATACTCTATTTTATGATGAAAATGTCGAATGTAAATATGAAGATAAAACCATCGAAAAAATTATATATAGAGAAATAGTTTCTGATATAGATAAGATTGGATTAAGCGATAATGAAGTCAATATTTTTAACCTATATTATTTAAAAGACCTTTCAATAAAAAAAATAAGTAATATTTTGAATATTACCGAATCAAATATCAAATTCTATTTATTTAGTATAAGAAAGAAAATTAAGGAGAGATATGATGGTTAATAATATAGATAAATATCTAGAAATAGCAAATAAAAATAAAGTAAAATATGGTTTAAATGATGAGTATTGTGCATTGATTCCTATGCTTAGAACAGTTGATGGTCGATTATATGTAGTTGTTCCATTTGTAAAAGTCGAGGAAAAAGTATGGGATAAGGGAAATGATATCATTTCGGAATACTGGTCAGTAATAGATCCAGTGAGTAGGGAACTAATCGAATTTAATAGAACCAGCGAAAAAAGTTTTATCGTAGGAGAAGTTATAAAAAATCATGGTGATGATTCAATTAATAAAGAAATTTCAAAATACGTAATATCGACTAAATTAAAATATAAGGAATATATCGAAAAAGATTTAAAAAATAGTAGTGTCTTATCTTATCAACAGAAAGTTGAGGATTTAGTCAAGAGTTTAAATATTAATGGCGAAGAAATACCATTAGGTGATTATTTCTATGCAACTTCCGAAGAAGAAATTGATAATCAAGTTGACAAACTAATAGATTTAATTGCAACAGCAAAATATAATTCTTTAACAAAGTATTATGATATTCTGTTTACCAATATTCTTGACGAATACGTTAATGATAAATATGTAAATAATGAGAAGATTTATTTAGCTTGTGAAATGATGAATACATATTATCCAGGAATAGATGCTATAGATAATATATTTAACGTATAATAAAAATTGTGGTTAGACATGTAATATAAATTTTAAATTGCTCTAAATTGATTACTAGCTAGAAATAGTTAGTTCTTTTTTTATTGTTTTTTAGTTTCATAGATATCAATTTTTTTGGACAGATCAATTTAATAGTAGAAATTTACATATTTATCTTGAATAATATATGTTATATATAAAATAATTTCAACAATTGATAATAATACAAAATTTTATGATGAATTAAGAAAAATTTAAACTAAATATAATGTTGTATTAATTGAATATGAATATAAACTGGAAAAGTGTCAACAATATGGAGATTTATTAAGTCAATTACAAGAACTGTAAGAATTTGACTTAAAAACCGTGAAAATAACCTCAAGAATGTGGACATTCTACGAGTAATTGTTAAAGAACTTAAAACTAACAATGATGAAATACTAGAATAGATACTAGATTATATCGATGTCTATTACAAAACTAAAATTATAGTTAAATATGATATAATAAAATTGTAGTGAGTTTGGAGGAAAAAGATATGAAGATACACTATAATCTAAGTGGTAAATATATAAAATATTGTAATGAAGCATGTGGTATTGGTTTATTAAAAAAGAAACTGAAGAAGAATCCGAATAAAAAAATCAAAAGTTATATATTTTGTGTTACGTCACGATTTATTTTAAGTTTTATTCTTTGGTATATATTATCGGTAATATTTTTTATGTACACATCTGATGATTCGCAAGAACTTTTAGATTTCATTTGGCTTTTAGGTGCAAGTATTATGGCATTTTATCTTATCTCGGTTGGAGTATTTTTTGAAAGAATTTTTAATAAAAAAACAAGTTGTAAAGAAGGAATATTGGAAATAAGTAAAAATGGAATTGTAGATAAATTAAAAAATGGGTTTCTAATAGGTTTTTCATATGAAAAACTTGAATTAATAGTAATTACAAGTGATGTAATATCCTTTTTGTTTGATCATCCAATAATGATA
The DNA here is from genome assembly GCA_944358235.1 of uncultured Bacilli bacterium. Lineage (GTDB taxonomy): Bacteria > Bacillota_I > Bacilli_A > RF39 > UBA660 > CAG-582. The sequence goes on along the minus strand of CALVQL010000002.1, from coordinate 7,896 downwards.
TTTATTAAAAATGAAAATTTAGATAAAGAGAAAATGATAAATAAAATAAAACAATTTAGTGATGTTCAAATAATAGATAGAACTAAATAAATTCCATTTTATATATTCGATAATGAATATCAAACTAAAAAGAAATAAAATTACATTAACTTATTGCAAAAAAATTATAAAAATGTTAAAAGGCACCATAAGCGTTTAATCTTAACTTTTATGTGTTTCAGTTAATTTATAAAAAGGGCTTGTCAAAAATTCTTTTATTATTATTTTTATAAGTAATCATATAATACTAAATAACTTTTTATATGATAAAATGATTTAAAACAGTACAGTAATATTGACTATATAGAGTTTAGAAAGGAATTATTATGTTTAAGTATGTTGAAATAACTAATGATAATATCGAGCTTGCCAGTAAAATTCAATTGAAGATATTTCCAGGGGAATCAGCATATATCCATTACAAAGATGCAATCAAAAGTAATTTAGAATATTATAAATATTATCTAGTATATGAAAACGATACTATTGTTGGAATAACTGGCTTGTATTCTCATGAAAATATAAATGACACAAACAGTATTTGGTTAGGATGGTTTGGCGTATTAAAAGAGTTTAGGAACAAAGGATATGGACGACATATATTGTTAGATACGATAAATATGGCGACTATATTAGCGGAAAAATATCCTATTCGATATTTTCGATTATATACTTCAGAAAAGGATAATATAACAGCAGTTCATTTATATCGAAAAATAATGGATATCGAGGAAAAATATAACAATCCCGATGATGTTAATTATGATAATAATTGTATAATATTTTCTAAAGCATTATCGGAGAATCCAATTACTTATTGGAATAATAGATTTATGAATCTAAAAGAGATAATTGCTCAACAAGAATTAAGTAATATCGAAGTTTTCAAATAAATTTTTGTATAAAAAGAACAATTGTGGTAGAATACTTTAAATTCTAAAGAATTAAAATATTTATGAATTGGTGGTAAATTTTATGTTAAATAATTCTAATGATGAAGTAAATAATACTTTTCCTCCAAAAACTCAAGGGGCAATGTCAGCAAAAGTATGTTGGAGTGAATCTCCATATGAAATAAAATTTGTCGATGAGATTGAAATAGATGGTATTACTTATAAATTTTTGTATAATAATCATCAGATAAAAAAATATTTAGATGTTAAAGATCCATCATTTGATGACGTGCGAAGAGTAGTAAAAAGAAATCCGAATATTCCAGAAGAATATAAAGAATATGCATTTGATTATATTGATGAATTAGAAAGATATAATCCGTCTCAAGATTTAGCAATTCTATATTACAATATGGAGAATTTGAAAAATATAAAAGTTTCAGATATCGCATCCAGTGCTTTAACAAAGGGATATTTTAATAAATTTGAAAAAGAAATTGCAGTTGATACAGAAAATGATGTGGCAGTCGTATTTAAACATGAACTTACTCATGCTACTTACAGTATTGATGCTATTGTCGATGGCGTTCATATTATAAAAGATGTGATGCATCCGATTTTTGTCGATGAAAACAGGATAGCATTCCTAGGGCGAAGTTTAAATGAAGGATTGATTGATAACTATAGATTGGAATTAGGTGGAAAAACTCTCAAAAGCAATAATAGTGTTTCTTATGAAATATTTCAAGACGAAGCAAGATTATGTAGCAATATCTTAGGAGCTTCTACTGACGAACTATTAGAAAATAATATTCGGTATTTAATGGATCAGATGTACAAAATAGGGGTTGTCGATATAGCTGAAGTTATCATGCTAATTGATAAAAGTCTCAGCGATGTTATCGAAAATGGTGTCGATTTTAAAGCGATTGAAAGTGCCAGAATTTCTGTATATGAGACAATCATCGGAAATTTGATGCCTAAAATGATTTCTGACGGAAAGTCTGCTAAAGCGATTTATAGGTATATTTTTGAACTCCTCGATGGCGGATATATTCAAAGCGAAATTAAACGCGATTTATCTAGTTCATTGGATTATATACCGACACAACTGACTCTACGAGAAAATATAATTGGATGTGTAAATTTCTTTTTAGAGATTGCTCATATGCCAACGAAAGATCAGGATGAATTGAATGAAGAGTATAGTGATTTTAAACCGCAAGCTATCGTTGAACAAGTATTTTCTGAAGAATTAAATTTTGAAGAAATAAAAAATACGCTAAAAGATATTTGTCTTTATAAAGATATACATGGAGATTATGTACTTGGATATGCATTAAAGAAAATAGATGGGTCTTATAGTATATTAGATTTTCAAACTCTTGAAATCGTAGATGATGAAATACAATCTTGGGAATATGCAAAAAAACTTTGGGAAAATAATAAATTGGAATATCAAATTAAAGATGATGCATTTTATTTTGGTATCAATTTTAAGAATATTAATTTAGAACGCAAATTAATAGATGGATATGATGACCAACCTTTAAACAGGAATCTCTATACATATCAAAGTGCTACCGGTGAACAAAAAAATTGTTATTTTATAACTACCGATGAAGGAAAAAAGGTATTTTTTGATTTTGATTTGAAGCTAATAGATCCGAAAGAAATAGATGGTCCATTAGAAGATGAAGAATCTTATCCATCTGGTAGCAAAGAGCTCAAAAAAAATCTTTAAAATACTAATTTACGTCAATTGTTGACAATAAAGATAACTAAACAACGTTTTATAATAAGCTATGTTATAATGATGCAAAGGATGGATGCATTAGATGGAGTGCTTATTTAAAGAGAGCTTAATCGATTTATATGGTGAGGATGTAATCATTAGATTTATAAATGATAACAATGTTGATGAAATATATGAAATGTATGATAATTTATTAAAAGATGATACTCGTTTTTCTAATAGTTCTTTATACGCTTTTGAAAACTATCTAATTAAGTATTATGATTCTATGGACAATCCAGATATCAAATTTAAATTTCAAGCAATTATAGATAAATTATACGAAACAATTTCTCGCTCGAATATTTCCAATATTGATGAACTTATAAGAGTTTCCAATCTTTTCCGTTCAACACTTACTCGTCAAGATATACTTGCTAAGTTTGCTAGTAAAAAACAAAAAGAAGAGATACTAAAAACTAAGCAAGTCATGGCATACTTTAGTTATAGAATTGCCAAAAAATATGATATCTATTTTGAACGAAAAATTTCTTTGATTTCTCAGGATAAAGTTTATGTAAGTGACGAAGAGTTAAAAAAATATGAACTTAGTTTTTCCGAGAAAAAATTGCTGATTAATTTCTTTTTCATATTAAAAAAATTGCCTTCAAAATATATGGAGTGGGCAATTCAAACTCAAGAACGATTATTTGTCGATTTAATATCAGAACCATATTACAATAGTTCCAATAGTTACGAAAAAGAATTTTTGACTTTATATGTTATCAATAATTTTTTCGTATTAGAAGATCTTGGAAGACCAGAGTCGAGCTTTGTCAGAGATGATGACAATCCATATACAGGGGCATATGCCAGCGGGGACTATTTTATCGATATAAATTTAAGTTCGAATCTAAATATGACGAACTTAGATACCGTTCATGTCGTTTGCCATGAATGTGAACATCTATATCAGTCAAAAAAGTCAAAGTCCGAGTTTCTTAATAACACACTAGGTTATTACTATCTGATGTATAAATTACCAAGATTATTCCCTCAGGAGGAAAATAACGCCCAAAAAGAATATGATGATAACTATGAGTATATTGAAATAGAAACTGATGCTGAAAAGACTGCTTATTTTAAATTAAGAGCAATTCTGCCAAATTTATATAAGAAATACGGATTGAATACTGAAAAATTAGAGTATCGAATTGCAAAATTGGCAGAAATATTTAATAAAAGACGCCCAATCTTTATTTCTCGAAAAGTTCTTGCAGGAAAGAGTGTTCCAGTATACCATTATAACTTAACTAGAATGTCGCAAATTATTAGCGGACATCCCGAGTTAGTAAGCGAATATCCAATGTTGACATTGATTTTTAATGAAAATGGGCAGTTAAAAGATATCCAAGATATACTTCGCCAAAAATTACCGACTAACCAATTAGTGACTGATTATATTTTAGATTGTATTTATTCAAATAATCTCCCTGATATTAAGGTACGACAATATTCTTCAGATGAGCAAATTAATTTTATCGATAATATCTCTAACGCTTTTGAAAATGAGTTGGCGAAATTACACGATTTTATAAAGAATCCATCTTATATTTATAAAAAAGATGCCTCTGTTTCTTTAGTTGATGACTGCAATATGATCTTGAGATTAACTAAAATAATCGAAGCTAATATGGAGATTATAGAAGATAAAAATTTAAAACCTCGTCTTTTTTCAAAAATCAAAATGCTGATTAGAACATATGATGAAAATATAGATACAATTAATGAAAAATTAACGGCACCAAATATTAATGGCTCATATAAAAAAATTACTAAAGTTATTGTCGATAGATTAAGAAGTTTGTGGAATCGAAATGAGATATATAAGTATAATTCGTTAGTCGAATTAAGAAAATCTTATATTATTGATAATAATCTTTTAGATAGAAATCAAGAATATATAAATCATTTGAAAGAATCTATTGGTTTTGACAATCCTTTTTGGCAATATAAAATTAAAGATAATTTAGGACAAGTTGTTTCTTTAGATGAATTTTTAAATACCTTTGTTAAAACTAATATGATTAACGGCAATATACTAAATTATAATCGTGACGAAGTATCAGTTGATTTGCTAATAAAATATTTTTATAAATGTTATAATACGAGACTTAAAACGGTAAGTCAAAAACCTACTGGAAAACCTATGTAATATTGTAATTATTAAAATTAATGGGGTGAAATTGTGCATAACTTAGATGAATTGATTGATTATGCTAGACAAATAGATGATGAACAAAAACGTATAGAGTTTGTGATGCATTTTTTCTTGCAAACCGTTGAATACGATTATGCTCAATTGGTAATAATAGGATATCTAATGGAAAATTTAACCTCGCTAATAGCAAACGATGATGGTCTGCCACTTCTTCAAATCAGACCACCAGTTTTTCAATTCGCTGATTTTCCGTTGAAAATAGGGGATAATATTGAATCTATAAAAAATGGTTTTTCAATTCATATGGGTGTAGAAAAGGGCTTGTCACACATGTTTGATTCGATAGTCGAATTAGAAAAAAATTCCAATGGTAATATAAATGTGTTCAAAGAACAATTATCGATGTTTTTTTCGCAAAAATTTGCTAATCTTCTTACTAATGAAGAGATAATTCATAGAGAAATAAACTATTTGGTTGATAAGATTATCAAAGATTTAGAAAAACCACGCACGGTTCAACGAAAAAATTCAGAATTTATCGTCGGAAGACTTGATACATCCGCTGTCCTTTCGAGTTATTTAACAGACATCTTGTTAAAGACAGGTAGTTTACAACTTCAGTATGATCATGATTATTTTCCACCAATTATCGGAGAAGATGGTTTGTTAAAAAGAGGAGTATGTAAAGATTATGCAAAATACTTAGTATCACTATTACCTAAAATAGGTATCGAAGCAATTGAGATAACTGGAACTAGTCAATTAACTCATGCATGGGTAGCTGCTAAAATCAATGGTGCTTACAAGTCGATAGATTTAACCAGAGCCATATTTGCCCGTGATGGTGGTAAAGCCATTCCTAATAATCAAAGTAGTAAAGATTGGCTAATTGCGGATTTTGCCGATACTTTTAGAATGCAGCCATCTCGAACTATTACTGCTATAGGTGTCGATGAGTCTGGTAATCCGATTTCAACACCACATGTCATCGATAAAGATAACTTCGATATGGCTTATCTAAACACCATAATTCATGAACGAATAAAATCATCAGTTGAAACGAAAAGTAAGAATGTCTTTAAATTATAAAACTAAGAACACTATTCTTTATATTTAAGAAAAATATAGTTATTATGATATAATGATAATAGTGAGGTATATATGAGCAATTTAAAATCCGATAAAATAACTAAATTAGTATATTTATTTGCTGAAAAAGTTGGTATTAACGATCCTAAAAGAATTCAAGTTACTATCGAGGATTTGCGGCGTTTAAATATCGATGATGCTATTGATAAAATACTAATATCTTTAAGTGATTTAATCGCTCGTAAAGTATTAACCGAAGATGATGTGTTAGAGTATAAAGATGATTTGATTTCCTTAAATCCTCAACGTTATCCTGCTTTTTCTGATTTAAGGGAAAGATTATATTATCTAAAAGAGATGAATATCGAGCATCCGCAATTATCATTGGAAGAAAATCATCAACTAGTAATAGAAGTCTTCGATAAATTTAATCAACTAATAGGTACTGATTTTGACTGTTATTATACTGGAGGATTGATGGGATATTTAGCTACTTCTCATGACTTAGAACGTTATCATAGTGATCTTGATCTTTTTATCAATGAAGAACAATTATTAGAATTAAAAGAGTTAATTGATAAGAACCCTGATTTCTCTTTTATAAGTAATATGGATCATAAACAAGATACAGATCACGAATATAAGATAACTTTTAAAGATACTTCTATGAGCATAGGGCTATTTCTTTTTTCGCGAAAAGAAGATAATAGCATAACTACAAAACAATACTATTTTGAAAACGCTAATAATCATCGTCAATTATTTGTCGACGAACAGCAATATTCTAAAGAATGTAGTGATTTTATGTTTGCTGATGATTTGCGATACCATAACGGAACTCCTTATCGAATGCTCAGTTTAGAAAGCATATATAATGAAAAGAAAAATAGTCGACCAAAAGATCGCTATGATGCGGAGATTATCGAACCATTTATCGACAAGAATATCGAACAAAAAATTGCACAAGAAACAAAAAAGACAATAGTTACTAAACATACGCCAGTTGATGAATCGATTATTAATCAAATCGAACAAAATGATATTACCATTGACGAATTAGAAGATCGCTCCATATATTTTAAAAAACTTACTAATGATAACATCATCAATATAACTGGCGAAGGTGGAAGTGGTAAATCATCATTAGCAGATGAATATCGAAAAGATGAAAGATATATTGTCATTGATTATGACTTAATAGTTGGAACTCCCCAAGAAGGAACAATTGAATTCGAACTAAGACAAATGCTCTTAGATAAGTATGGTGTCTCTTTATTTCAAAACTTAAGAAATAGTAATATAGAACAGATTAAAGAAAACTTTACGAAGATATATCAGAGTATAATTTCTTATTTTTCTTCCTCAGAAAAGACGATAGTACTTGATGGAACACAATTACGATTTATCGAAGATGCCAGTTTGATAAAAGGGGAAGTAATCGTTTTACGACCATCTTTAAAGACGTGTTTGAATCGCTCAGTTGCACGCTTTAAAAATGAACATCCCAACGCAACACGAGATGAAATAGAAGCTTATAAAAACCGAAGAAATCAAATTCTTCATCGCTTAAATCCTCTTTTAAATAACTTGTTAACTAGAATCGAACAACTACCAGACGTTAGAGATTATAAGGCAGAATTTGATGTAACTCAAATTGAACAAGTTCTTTTACAAAAACAAGAACAATATCTAGATATTATCAAAAATGAATATGGTTCCTTTATGAACTTGGAAGCTCAAACATTACTCGAAAAAATTGCTCAAGATAAAACCTTTATCATCGAAAAAAACGGTAAAGAATACTTGCAAAATCAACAGGATGATATCAATTCGTTAACTTCTAAAAGTGATTTTGAAAAAATAGAGATGATGCGTGAATTAGAAATACCACTTGCTCATGGTGGTAGAGTATTTGCCGA
>CALVQL010000001.1 GCA_944358235.1 uncultured Bacilli bacterium | reverse complement strand
ATATGAAAGGAGCTTTATACCTAAGAGATGAAAATAATAACAATTTGTGGTAGTTATCGATTCATAAAAGAGATTAAAGAAGTCGCTGAAAAATTAGAACTTGCGGGTAATTGCGTATTAGCGCCAATTGATTTAGTAACTCGTGATGAATCGGAATATACAGCTGAAGAGTACCAACTTCTCGGAGAAATGCACAAGGAGAAGATTAGACTTTCGGATGCTATATTCGTTGTCAACGTCGATAACTATATTGGTACTAGTACCAAAAATGAAATTGAATTTGCCAAGAGTTTAAATAAAGAAGTCATCTATTATACTGATTTTTTTAAGAAAAGTGAGGCCATTTAATTATGTCTGTAAATGTACGAATAACAAAGAAATCTCGATTTAAGAAAAAATTGAAAATAGAAGATATTGTCAAGATGACAAATTTATCTTATGGAGTTTGCGATGAAAATTATCGTTTAATTGACAATGAATTTGCTAAACATACTTTATTATATGATAAAAATAACTTGGCCCGTGGGATCGATGTGTCGATAGAAAATGATGATATTATTCTCCTGCTTAGTCTTCCAACGTCATCGTCTGAAATAAGATTGTTTTATAAAGTAATCACTAATATTTGTAATAATCTAAAGTTAAAAAAATATTTTCGTGAAGAGGAACTAGTTGATTTAAATGATTCTGATAAGTTTATCGAATATGACGAAGAAGCCAGTATTGCTGGACTTAATGATCTAAAGGAAAAAATTAGTAGTAATAGCTATCAAAGATTTGAAATTTTTGGAATATATAATCCTATTTCAATTGGAGAAAAGGAAGTGTCTTATTTTAATAATGATTTAGAAAAATTCTCCGAATATCTTCATCATATCCAATCAATAGATGCTTATTATGCTACGCCAAGAGTATATAAAGTAGCTGATAAATTAGTTGGTATTTATGCTATTGGTAGTGATATTCCGAGCATAGTTCCCATCGCTCCATATATTGTTCTAAATCAAATAGATGGCATATCAAGTTGGTATGTCATGTTAAAAGATGGTAAGACCGTAAAATATAGTGATTTTATAGAAAATATAAATAAAAAAGAATATTATGATGCAAATCATGTTATAGTGACTTTAAGTAATTCTGAGATTTTTAATCTAATCAAAAAATTTTCCGTAGAAATTGAATGAATACAATGATTAAAAAAATATTCGAAGAAAGGGAAAAATGAACTATGAAATATCGTATAAATAAGGAACTAAGAAAATATAATTTATTCAGAATTCCCTTTGGTATTCCTATTATATATTTGTCCCGAATTCCTCAGAGTATAATTTTAAAATTTACGCGTATTCCCAAAGACATAAAGAGAAATGTTTATGTCTTAAAAAACGGTTTAAAAATTGAAACTTTTGAACCTAAAGACGATAATATAAAAAGACCATGCCTAATATATTTTCATGGTGGAGCTTTCGGCTATAAAGCAGATGGCTATCATAAAAAACTAGCATGCATTTATGCTAAAAATGTCGGTATAAAAGTAGTATTTCCCGATTATCGTCTATTGCCTAAGTATGGTTACAATGAACAAAAAGAAGATGCTATCACTACTTTTAAATGGGTGTATCAAAATGCGGAACAATTAAGAATCATCCCAGATAAAATTGCTGTTGGTGGAGACAGTGCTGGAGCAACTATAACAACTTATTTAGTTAGTGCAACGAATAATTATCATTTATGTGCTCAAATGTTAATATATCCAGCAACTGATGCTAAGATGCAAACGGAATCGATGAAAAAGTTTAGTGATACCCCGTTGTGGAATAGTAAAAATAATGCTAAAATGTGGAACCTATACTTGAACAAACTGAATGAAGTCGCAAAAAAAGAAGCATCTCCAATCGATGCTAAATTGCCTTCATATATTCCTAATACTTATATTGAGGTTGCTGAATTCGACTGCTTACATGATGAAGGAATCGAATATTATAAGCTTTTAAAAGATAATGGTGCTAGAGTCTTGTTAAATGAAACTCATGGGACAATTCATGGATATGACCGAGTTTTAAGAAGTGCATAACAAAAGATAGCATAGCTAAGCGAATTAACTTCTTAAAAGAAAATTTAAATGCCGAGGTGAAAGATGAAAGATAAACTCCAAAACATCATATTAAATCCGATTAGTATGTTTATAATTGGATTATTTACAGGTTTTATCGTAAAAGAAATCGACATTCATTGTTACGTCCAACATTTTGGATTTTCACTAAGTGATGTCTTTTCTAAGATTGGAATCTGGATATTGATAGGTGTAATTATCAGTCTATTTAGTAAGAATAAAAAATTTGCTATGATGAATATATTTACATTTTGTATTGGTATGCTCATTACTTACTATATTACAGCTGAACTCACGAATTCAGTTTATGGATGGACATATATTAAAGGATGGACTATTTTTGCTTGTCTTTCACCTCTAATGGCTTATCTTATTACTTTGACCAAAAATAAAGGCATAATATCATTATTAATAAAGTTAGGAATTTTCGTCGGTTATATTGGTATAAATATCCTTCTAGGCGGTTTCATTGCTATTTACGACTTAGTATTTTTAAGTATCTTAATTTATCTATTATTTATAAAAAAGTATGATAATAATAAGACCGAATCATAGTGTTGAGTCCAAATGCTTTTTATTGTATAATTTTATATAGAATAGGTGATACTATGAGACGAAGAGGAATATTTATAGCGATATCGTTATTGGCAGTTGGATTTGCAGCAGTAAGTACGACATTGATAATAAATGGTGGAGCTAGGATAATTGCTGATCAAGATAATTTTGACATCTATTTTAGTGAAGCAGTACTTGATAATGTCAGTTCTCCATATCTTATAAGCGAAGACAAGAAAACGATAACGTATACGACCAAAGATTTAAAAGTGGCGGGAGAGACATCAGTACTAGATTATGTCGTAACGAATAATTCGACGCAATATGATGCTGAGGTGGAAATCAATTGTACGCCAAGTAGTACAGAATACTTGACGATTACCAATGAAATGAATGCCGATATAGTAGAAGCTAAGACAAGTGAATCAGGAACATTAACGGTAAGACTAAATAAGAATTCGTCCGAAGAGATAGAAACGGAATTTACTTGTACAATAGTAGCAAGTGCTGTTGAACGAGATAATGTTGGAGAAGAGATAGAAGATTCTACTTTATATGCATATATAAAAAATAATGTCGGAAATTATGGAATAAACAAGTTAGATGATGCGGCAATATATTACTATGATGATTCTACATTCAACAACGTGATGTTTGCTAACTTTTGTTGGAAGATAGTGCGTACGACCGATACGGGAGGAGTTAAACTTGTTTATAATGGTGTACACTGTGGATTGGGGGGAAGTTATAATCAGTTAAATAGTCCATCAGCATTTAATCTCAATTTTAATTCGGTTGCAGATATCGGATATATGTATAATACCAGATACCAAATGGCTTCCGAAACGAACGCCATTAGGTTAACAGGAATGTACGGAAATAGTTTTACGTATGACATCGAAAATAACACTTATGAATTAGTTGATACAAAAGCGCTTAACAATTGGGGAACAGAGTATAATTCATTAAATAGCAACCATTATACTTGTTTTAATACAACAGGTATATGTACAGACGAAATTTATTATGTATATTTATCACATCCATCTGGAGCGTATTACATTAAGTTAACTGATGGAAAAAGGGTAGAAACAGCCTTAGAAGAGATGCTATCGGCCGATGATGTTAATACAAAGAATTCGACGATAAAAGACACTATCGATACTTGGTATGAAGCTAATATGACTGAATATACCACTTATTTGGAAGATACAGTATGGTGTAATGATAGGAGTGTAGATGATTTGGGCGGATGGAACCCTAATGGTGGTGATATAACAAGCTATCTATATTTCCATTCTTATAATAATACTACAGATTTGAGTTGTCCAAATAAAATCGATTCATTTACAGTTGAGGAGAGCTCTAAAGGAAATGGGGCATTGGATTATCCAGTCGGATTACTTACGTATCAAGAAGCAAATTTGATAGGGACAAGTGGAAGGCATACAGGAACTCATTATTGGCTTTTGTCACCACAACTCTTTAATTCTGTCGATACTCGAATTTACTACACGACTTCTGCTGGTCTTTTAGATAATGATTACGGAGGTAATGTTCGAGGTGTTCGACCAGCAGTTTCCTTAAAATCAGGAACAGAATATATTAGTGGAGATGGATCAGTAACGAATCCTTTTGTTATAAATTAATGTAGGTAACAAGAAAATATTGATGTATTGATCGATGTCCTGAATCTACTGAAAGATTGTATTAAATGCAATCTTTTTTAATTTATACTAATTGGTAAGTATGTTACAAAAAAGTGCAGTCTTCACAAGATAGAATCTAGTATTTATAATTTAATTATCAAAGAAAGAACGTTCATCTTTGAATATATTTAAAAGGAGTTTAAGATGAAGAAAGATATTAAAAATTTAGATAAAGGAAGCGTCATAAATTATGATTTGGGCGATATTAAAGTACATAATTATAATACAAATGATTTGATAGCAAATCAGGTCATAGTACTTGAGAAAAATCAAAAATTAGCAATTATTGAATCACCGGCATTTTACGATAATGACGAAGAATTAGAAAGATATATTGCTTCTCTCGATGTTAAAGTAGATGGCATTTTATTATCATATCATATGGCAGGAGGTACATTCTTAGCTAATTCTCATAAGTATACAACTAAAGAGGCTGATACCTACGGTCATAACGGAGGTGGCAAAGCTCTTGTCGACAATTTTGAAAAAAACTTTGGTGATGTATTTGACAGTAACATTCATGAAATGACGAATTCATCGCTGATAATAAAGATAAAAAGATACTATTCCTAGAATTAGGCGTTGGATTCAATACTCCCGGAATTATTCGCTTTCCATTTGAAAAAATGACTTCAGATTTCTCTAACGCCACTCTTGTTCGTATAAATAATCGTAATATCGATTTAGTACTTGATATAAACGAAAAAGCTATTTTGCTTAATGATGATTTGAATAAAAGTATTCAGAATTTAGCTTGTTAAATAGAAATTATTTTGCAATAAAATTTGTCGTTTAAATGCTTAAAATGCTTTATTTTTAATACTCTATTATATATAATATTAATATAAGGAGGATAGAAATGATTGCGATTATTATAGTGATAATTATATTAGTAGTTTTAATAGCATATGTTATTGGAACATACAATTCATTAGTAAGTGTAAAAAATAAAGTTGAGGATCAATGGTCACAAATCGATGTTGTGTTGAAAAATAGGAATGATTTGATTCCTAATATCGTTGAAACTGTAAAAGGATACGCTAAACATGAAAGTGAAACTCTAGAAGCTGTTATAACATCACGAAATAAGGCGACGAATGCCAAGACGGCAGAAGAGGAAATGAAAGCTGCTGGTGAAGTAACTGAAGCATTAGGTAGATTATTTGCATTGGCAGAGAATTATCCTGATCTAAAAGCTAATCAGAACTTTATGGATTTGCAGAATAAACTAAATGAAGTTGAAGAGAAGATTCGCTTTGCAAGACAATTTTATAATGATGCAGTAATGACTTATAAAAATAAGCTAGAGATGTTTCCATCTAATATAGTTGCAAAGATGTTCGGATTTAAACCAAAAGCTTTCTTTGAAGCAACCGAAGATGAAAGAAAAAATGTCGAAGTAAAATTCTAGTCTACTTTATCAGTAGACTTTTTTTCGATGAGGAGGAAAAAATGAAAAGATTCTTTAAACTCATACCATTTACAATTTTGATGTTTATATTTCCTTTAATTGTAAATGCCAATGACATATCTAGCATCGATATGGACATATATTTAGATGAAGATGGAACAGCTCATGTAACTGAAACGTGGAGTGCTGATTTAGACCAAGGAACAGAAGGATATAAGCCATATTATAATATCGGAAATGCCGAGATAACAAATTTTAAAGTAAGCGAAAATGGACGAGAATACACATATGATGACTCGTGGGATACGGATGCTTCATTTGATGAAAAAGCATATAAAAATGGAATAAATTATCTTTCAAATGGCTTTGAGTTATGTTGGGGAATTAGTGAGTATGGCAGTCATACTTATGTTTTGACGTATGATATTGAAGGGTTTGTTGCTACTCTTACTGATGCCGATATGATCTATTGGACTTTAATTCCCTATGAGTTATCATCTAAACCGGATGATGTTCATATAAAAATATATTCGGATGAGTATTTTAGCAGTAATTTAGAAGTCTGGGGATATGGTAATTACGGTGGAACGGCATATGTTTATGATGGATATATTGAGATGAATTCCGAGGGAGCTCTTAATTCTGATGAATATATGACGATATTAGTTAAATTCACCAAAGGAACTTTTAATACCTCGAATAGTATTAATCAAAATTTTGATTACTATTTTAATATGGCCGAAGAAGGAGCAACTACATATAAAAAAGATTTTAGTGAAATACTTTTGGAAATGATTTCTACATTTTTCGTCATAATAACATGGGGAGGTATCGTATTTTTAATCATCAATAGTGTGAGTAAAGCCAATAATACTGTTGGAAAAAAAGTTTTCTCCTTTGGAAAAGAAGGGAGAATTTTACCAAAAGAAGTTCCGAATATTCGCGATATACCATTTGAAAAAGACATATATAGAGCTTTTTGGGTTGCAGAGGTATACAAGTTAAATAAAAATAAGACGGATTTTTTAGGAGCAATTCTTTTAAAATGGCTATTGGAAGGAAAAATTCAAATTAAAAAAGTTGAAGAGGGTTTGATCGTTAAGAAGGAAGCATCTGCAATCTGTCTTAATTCGGATACGTTTACCTCTGATAATTATTTTGAAGTAGAATTACATCAAATGATGCAAAAGGCGAGTCGTGATGATGTATTAGAATCCAAAGAGTTTGAAAAATGGTGTAAGAAAAACTATGATATTATTTTTGATTGGTTTGATAAAGTCATCGATAGTGAAACATATATACTTATTCATGAAGGAAAAGTATTTGAAACGACTAAAAACAATTTGTTTAAGACTAAAGTTTTAACAGTTGATTTCTTAATGAAAGAAGAGGGAATAAAACTAAAGGGATTAAAAAATTTCTTGGAGGAGTTTTCCCGAATTGATGACAAAACGGCCATAGAAGTTAATATGTGGGAGTATTATTTAATATATGCTCAAATTCTCGGTATTGCTGATAAAGTCGCCAAACAATTTGAAAAATTGTATCCTGAATTATTAGAAGACGCTTATGATACTATGGGATGCAGTTTTACGGATTTCTTAATTATAAATTCGATTGCATCTTCTTCGATGCGAGTTGCAACAACCTCAAAACAAAGAGCAGAAAGCTATTCATCTGGAGGTGGCGGCTTCTCTTCTGGCGGAGGCGGCGGCGGATCATTCGGCTCCGGAGGCGGAGGCGGAGGATTCCGTTAAAAAATATATCGATTGTAATTCTAATTCAAAAAAATTGCACGAATGATATTGGACTATTGACATCACTTGACAAGTAGTATTTTATCGAAAGAGTAGAAAGACAAAATGAGCGACACATTTTACCTTATGCCGAACAAATTGGTTTAGGTACTCGCGAATATGAACTTGTAAATATTGATTAATAGTTGTTCATAAATGTCGTTATCTTATGTAAATAAATTGAAAGTATTTGCACGAGGTTTCTCGATTATTTTGTTATACTTAATATGATAGAAAAGGAGATAGTTTATGAAGAAGTACCGTTGTAAAATTTGTGGCTATATTTATGATGATGCCACTCAAGATATAAAATTCGAGGATTTACCAGCTGATTGGAAATGTCCTTTATGTGGTGTTCCTAAATCGATGTTTGAAGAAATTGTCGAAGAATAAAATCATAAAAATGGATTGGAGAGATTAACATGGTTAAACAAACTGCAGGTAGAGATCAATTAGGAGATTTTGCTCCTAAGTTTGCTGAATTAAACGATGATGTTTTATTTGGAAGTGTGTGGAGTCGTGAAGATAAATTGTCTTTAAGAGACCGTTCATTAGTAACCATATGTGTATTTATGGGAAAAGGTTTATTCGATTCTTCTTTGAAGCATCATCTTATCAATGCTAAAAATAATGGTATTACTAAAGAAGAAATGGCCGAAATTATTACGCATGCAGCATTTTATGCTGGTTGGCCAAATGCTTGGGCAGTATTCAACTTAGCTAAAGAAGTCTATGCTGATGATACATCAGAAGGAAGTCATGGAGGGATTTTTGGACTAGGAGAACCTAATAGTGCATATGCCCAATATTTTAGTGGAAAATCTTATCTCAAACCATTAACGAATCCCCAAAATACAAATGTTTTCTTGGCAAATGTAACATTTGAACCGGGATGTCGAAATAATTGGCATATTCATCATGCTACAAAAGGTGGCGGACAGATTTTAGTGTGTGTTGATGGCCAAGGATGGTATCAAGAAGAAGGACGTGAGGCTGTCTCTTTAGAACCAGGAATGGTAATTACTATTCCGGCAAATGTTAAACATTGGCATGGAGCTAAAAAAGACTCTTGGTTTAGTCATATTGCTATTGAAGTTCCAGGTGAAGCAACTCAAAATGAATGGTGTGAGCCTGTAACAGATGATGAATACAATAAATTAGGAAATGTTTAGAAAGAAGGAACATGTATTGCCTATAAAATTAAAGAAATTATCTAGCAAGTCTGATATTGATTTGTTTGCTAAATATAAAGTTGAACTTATTAAATCGCATCAACAATATGCCGAAAAAATAGGGTTAATTGACCAAAAAGTGAATGATTACGATGAAAAAGATGCTATAAGACATATGGGAAAAAGCAATTACTATCAATTTATTATCGTATATAATAATCATGGTGTTGGAATACTCGAATATAATATTGAAACTTCGGAGATCGATGGTTTAAAAATAATCTATTTAAAGAATATATTTATAGATAATAAGTATAGAAATTTAGGAATTGGCTCGGATGTATTATTGGAATTGCGAAGACAAACTAATCTTAGAATTGAACTAGAGTGTTGGTATGGTATGCCAGCTAATGACTTATACAAGAAACTAGGTATGAAAGAGCTAAAGACAAGATATACATGGGAGTAATATAATTGATTGATTTTATAGGTGATATGTTAAAAAAATGGAACATAATAGTTTAATTGAATATAGGATATATCCTAATGTTTATGATGAAATGATATCTGGTCAAAAGAATATTGAGTTCAGATTATTAAATGAAAAATCGGAAAGGATAAAAATAGGTGACAAGATAAAATTTCGAGTAGTAGATAATGACTATTTCTTAATCGTCGAAGTTACTAATAAGTATATTTATGCTGATGTTGATGAATTATGGAAAGATAAGGAAAAAGTTTCAAATAATGCGTTGAATTATACCAAAGAAGAATTTGTTGATGCTTTATATAAAATATTTGGAGAAGATGAAGTAAATAACTCGAAGATTGTTGGAATCGAATTTAAATTGTCCTAGTAAAATAGAATGTTAAAAATATGTGTTAATAAAAATTACTGAGCGCGTTAAAACATATCTGGAAATTGGAGTAGCTGCCGTTGAAAAAAAGGAACTGCTATGCTAAAATAATTTATATAGAATAAAGGAGTGGCAGTTTATATGAAGTGTTTAAATTGTGGTAGAGAATATTCTAATGGGGAGCGTTTTTGTAGCGTTTGTGGACAGAATTTAGTAAATAATACTAGTCAGATTCCAAGTGATAATAGTTTTAATCAAAATATCGCTAATGGGAATGTCAATTTTGTCAATAATAATCCAGTTTTAGATCAAGAATCCTTGTTGCAAATCTATGTCGGTGTTAATTATGATAATATAAAGCAAAAAAAATGGTCATGGCCTGCTTTCTTTTTTACAGGACCATATCTAATATATCGTAAAGCTTGGAAGATGCTAGGAATATATTTTGCAATATTATTGGGTTGTTCATTAATTTGCACTTTGCTTGATCTCAATATTTTAATGTCTATCATTTCTATTGCAGGAATGATTGTATTTGGATTGAAATTTAACGAATGGTATTTGGAGTATGCCAAAGAAAGAATTAACAAAATTATTTCACAATCATCTAACAGTCAAGTCAATATAGCTTCAATTGTGAAACAAAAGGGTGGTACAAATGTTGCTGGTGCAATCTTGATATGTGTACCTATTATGTTAATTTTTATGATTGCTATTTTTTCTTCATTATTTTACTCAATGTTATGGCCAAGTATAAAGGAAGATATATGTGCTAATGCAATTTGCAATGATGATAACACAAGTTGTATATATGTCAGTGATGATGGGGACATAACGAGAGGCTTGGATTGTTCAGACTATAAATAATTCTAAACGTTAATAGCTCAATACTAATAGAATTCAGAGAAATAAAATGGTAAAAGTAAAAATATGTGGTAATAGAAGTGTTGAAGATGCCAGAATGTGTTTAAACGCGGGAGCCGATATCATTGGCATTTTGGTTGGTCAAGAACATGCAAGCAATGATTTTATCGATAAATACACTGCCAAAAGTATTGTTGATTTTGTAAACAAAAGGTGTGATATATCGATGGTAACACATCTAACTGATGCATCTGAGATAATTGAATTGACAAAATATATCGGCAACAATATCATTCAACTACATTCTAATATTTCCGAATCGGAAGTACAGAAAATAGTTGAAGAATTGCCAAACATAAAATTAGTTAGACTTATTCATGTATCTGATTCCGGAAAAATAATTACTGATTATGAAAGTATGAAATATGCCGACTTTTATTTGTTAGACAGTTTCAACTTAAAGACTAATCAAGTCGGCGGAACTGGATTAACTCATGACTGGAATAAAAGTAAAGAATTGGTAAAAATATTAAAAGAGCCAACTTTTTTGGCAGGGGGCTTAAATCCAGATAATGTTAAAGAAGCTATTTGTATAGTTAATCCTTACGGGGTCGACGTAAATAGTGGATGTAAAAACGAAAATACTTCTAAAAAGGATTTTTATAAAGTAAAAAAGTTTGTTGAAAATGCAAAAACAAGTTAGATTAGGGAGAAATTAATATGAAAACATTAGTTGTTTATTATAGCTATTCGGGGAACACGAAATATATCGCCGAACAAATAGCTCAATGTTTAAATGCTGATATTATCTCTTTAGAGCCAGTAATCCCTTATTCTTCTGATTATGATACTGTAGTAGCACAAGGACAGGAAGAAGTAGGTCGTAATTATATGCCAGAATTAAAACCCATTTCACTTGATATCGCTAATTATGATCGAATAATTATTGGAACTCCAACATGGTGGTATAAAATGGCAAGTCCAGTTTTGACTTTTTTGTCTCAAAATGATTTTTCTAACAAGAATATTGCTTTGTTTATGACGAATGCCGGATGGCCTGGAACAGTTATAAAAGATATGAAAGAACTTTGTAATAATGCTAATATTATCGGAACAAAAGAATTTGAAGTCTCATCTGATATATCAAAAATTACAAAAGATGAAATTAGAGCTTGGACTGATTCGTTAAAACAATAGAATAAAATTTATAGAGCCTCGTTTTTTAGATATAAACGGGGTTTTTATATGCCAATTGCGCATATATTAGAAAAAGACAACTTTATCATTTTTTTGTTATAATATAGATGATTGCTGAGGTAATATTATGGAAAATATATTTGATACAATAGATGAAGAGAATACTACATTTAAACCACTTGCAGATAAGATGCGTCCTACTTCTTTAAGTGAATTTTTTGGACAAGAAGAAATCGTTGGCAAGAACTCTCCAATTCGGAAGATGATTGAAAGTGATAACATTACTTCGATGATCTTTTGGGGACCTCCAGGTGTTGGTAAGACAACTCTGGCTAAAATCATAGCTAAACAGACTAATTCGCATTTTTATGAGTTATCAGCAGTTACTGCTGGTGTTAAAGAAATCAAAGAACTTATCGAAATTGCTAAATTTAACAAAGCAAACGGAAAGCGAACAATCGTCTTTGTCGATGAAATCCATCGCTTTAACAAGAGTCAACAGGATGCATTCTTACCATATGTTGAAAATGGGGATATAGTTCTCATTGGAGCTACTACTGAAAACCCTTCTTTTGAAGTGAATTCGGCACTGCTATCGCGTACAAAAGTTTATGTACTAAAAAGTTTATCTAAGGAAGATATAATTAGTATATTAAAACGTGCTCTTGAACAGAGTAAAGAATACAAAAACGTTTCAATTAATGCTGAGTGTTTAGAAATAATTGCTGATGTAAGTAGTGGTGATGCTAGAACAGCTCTTAATACTTTAGAAAATGTTATAAATATTACTAAGGAAGAGAACTCGAAAAGAGTTATAAATAAAGAACAATTGGAGCATTCACTTCAGAGTAAGGTGTTTTTATATGATAAGAAGGGCGAGGAACATTACAATTTGATATCGGCTTTACATAAATCGATGCGTAATAGTGATCCTGATGCAGCTCTATATTATTTAGCACGTATGCTTGAAGCGGGGGAAGATCCACTTTACATTGCTCGAAGACTTATTCGCTTCTCTTCTGAAGATATCGGACTTGCTAATCCTAATGCCTTAGTTCAAGCAACCAGTGCTTATAATGCGTGCCATTATAACGGAATGCCAGAATGCAATGTCAATCTCGCTCAAGTCGTCGTTTATCTGAGTTTAAGTCCTAAATCGAATTCTTTATATACTGCCTATATGGCAGCAGCTAAAGATGCCAAGAAGACGATGCAAGAAAAGGTTCCTCTTCATTTACGAAATGCAGTTACTAAACTGGATAGTGAATTAGGTAATGGAAAAGGTTATCTATATGCCCATAATTTTGAAGATAAGATTACTAATATGCAATGTTTGCCAGATAGTATAAAAGATCACAAATATTATCATCCTACGAATAGTGGTCATGAAAAGCAATTTCAAGAAATTTTAAATAGAATTGAAGAAATAAAAAAGAAGTAGTAAGTTATTTGGGAAGAATGACATCTACTTCTTTTTGTGTTATATTTAATTTGAGAAGTTGAGGTAATCATGAGTAAGACAGTAGTATTTAAAAAAATTGTAAGTATCATCTTTATTGTATTATTAATTGGTCTATTGATCTATCTTGTGCCTTTATTCAAAGAGTTGTTGACTGAGGCAGGTAGAGAAAATTTTAAGCAGAGTATTGATGATCTTGGTATATTTGGCATATTTTTATTATTTGCTTTACAGTTTGCACAGATTTTTCTAGTTGTTATTCCTGGTGAACCCATTGAAATTTTGGCAGGAATGTGCTATGGAGCTGTCTGGGGAACTTTATTCGTGATGATATCTTCTCTTTTAATATCATGTTTTATATTTTTTTTGGTTCGCAGATTTGGAAGGGAATTTGTCTATAATTTCTACAAGAAAGACAAGGTAAAGAAAATCCTTAATAGTAAATTGTTTAAAGATACAAAGAGAATCGAATTTATCATATTACTACTATTTTTGATTCCGGGGACTCCTAAAGATTTGTTTGTATATCTTGCTGCTCTCCTGCCGATTCGCCCGTATCGTTTTATAATAATATCGACTTTTGCCCGTTTTCCATCGATAATTACATCGACGCTAGCTGGAGCTAATATCGTCGAAGGGAACTTCCATACAGCATTAATTCTCTATGGAGTAATATTTGCTTTAGTTATAATTATCATATTGATTGTTAATCGTTACGATAAGTCAAAGACGACAGATGAAATTATGAAGACTTTAAAATAAATTCGATAATCAGGAAGGACAATGTTTAATGATCGAGTATAAATATATAAAAGAGGAATGTAAAATTATTGCATATGTTGAGAATACTAAAGTTGGAGAATGTGTTTTTTGCGAAGAAAATGATGTATTGAATATTGTTCATACGAGTGTTGAAAAAGAGTATCGTGGACAGGAAATAGCAAAAAAATTAGTCGACGAAGTAGTTAAACAAGCGCGATTAAGGGGAAGAAAAGTTATTGCTGAGTGTTCTTATGCTAAAAAAGTATTAGAGGGAATAAAATAATTTTAAAGTTTGCACAAACTCTAGTTATGCTTCCTGTAAAAAACGGAACTTTTATTGTATATTTTCCCGTGAAAGGAAGAAGATTATGGATCAGGAAAAAGTGGGCAGGTTTATCGCTCAGCGTCGAAAAAATAAAAAATTGACTCAACAGGAATTAGCAGAAAAGTTGGGAGTCAGTGAAAAAGCAATAAGCAATTGGGAAAATGGTCGCAATATGCCTGATGTATCACTTTATAAAGCGCTATGCGATATTTTGGATATATCTATCGAAGAATTAATTAATGGCGAAAAAAAACGCCATAGAAGT
Organism: uncultured Bacilli bacterium; assembly: GCA_944358235.1. Lineage (GTDB taxonomy): Bacteria > Bacillota_I > Bacilli_A > RF39 > UBA660 > CAG-582. The sequence goes on along the minus strand of CALVQL010000001.1, from coordinate 34,127 downwards.
CCAAAGAACTCGAGAAATAAAGTTATAACTGGCTTATGTATAGTAATAATTGTTTTATTTGTTATATTAAGTCATTTTTGGCAAAAATTTGATATCTATAGTATAGAAGTATCTGGAATTAATGAAGCGGAAGTTATAAAAGTCGCTACTAACAAAACAAGAGATATATACTATTATGGAATAGATAATGTCAATCTTTGTAATTCTGATGGAAAATGTCATGAATTAAAAAGCGCACTCAAAAAGGAAAAAACATTGGATTCTTTAAATAATTTTTTAAAATCTCAGTATGATTTAGGAAACCTTGAAAAATATATAGTATATGACGGAGGTACAGCGATCTATCGTAGCAGTCGTTTCACTACTATAGTATGTAATACGCTAGACGGTAATCATGATATGTATTTTGGAGGACCAAATATGGCCGAATTTTTGGATGGTGAATACTGTGGATATAGTAAACAAAAAATTAAAAAGTTCGTTAGAACATATCATATTTTAAATGTTGATAAATCGGAAGCGAAAAATTTCTCTGAAGTTACATTAATTGATAATAAGAATAATAGTGAAACTGTAAAAATTAATAGTAAATATGATTTAGAGGTGGGGAAATATTATGAATTCACATTTACTACGCGAAAAATTTATACTGATACTATTAGTAATATATTTACTTATTCCCACATTACATCTATAAGTGAAACTGATCGTATTGGAAACAATCAACGAAATGATATTATATCTGCCAATCAGTATGAAGATAACGTTTCGGATTTAAACGAATTAGATGATGTTACGATGACGATTAAAGATGGAACTTTGACAAATAGTGAGGCAGTAATCGTTATTAATGATTCGAGTGATATGAATAACGTTTATGGTGCTTGGTTCCGTATCGACAAAAAGATAAATGGCGAGTATCAGGAATTAAAAACTACTGGTGAAGAATATGCTTTTAATTCGATGGCTTATATGGTCGATGAAAATAATATTTTAGAAATGAAAGCTTTCTGGAAGGTTATGTATGGTGAACTAGAAAGTGGTGAATATCGTTTAGTAAAAGAGGTGGACGGTAAATATTTTTCAGTAGAATTCATCATATAAAAAAGAACAACCACTTTTTAAGTGTTGTTCTTAGGGATTGCAATTAAACAAGTTTCTGTAGGATAAAATTGATTGCCAAAGTAACGCAAGTAAAAATCGTAATTTTCATTAAATAAATCGATCATCCGTGGTATCTTCCACAGATCTTGATGATTATGATATACAGATATTAAAAGTTTTGGTGAATCTTTTTGAATATGTTTTATCGCTCCGGTTAACGCCTCTTTCTCAGCACCTTCTATGTCCATTTTTATCATAGTTATAGCTTCATCGATGTCAGCATCTAAAGATACTGCACTAACGGGAATAAGACCTGAGGTATTAGCAACATTAGCTGATGATGAAGTAACATTTGACGAAACGTATAAAGTTTTATCAGTATCGCTTACGGCTTTTAATCCATATACTATATTCGGATATTGCTCTAGATTAGAGCACATTGTTGTAAAACTATCTTGAGTTATTTCGTAAGCATAGATTTTTTTATAATTATCAAAACCAAAAGTGTTTATATAACTTAATATCGTATCTCCTGTATATGCTCCGACATCGACGAATACTTCTTCAGGTGATACCTTGATTAGGTCTAAATCGAAGTACTGGTTATAATTTGTCTCTCGTGCTCTTTCGAGTACTGTAAAATCCGAATTATACCAATAATAAAGAATTCCTAATAACACATTTTTAGAACGATAATCGCCTAACTTTTCATAAAGCCAACGATAATCGTCGATATGATTCTTTAGAGAGTCGCATCTTCTGTATAGTTCTTCAAAATCATTGTGACCCGAATCAAGATTTCCCCAGTATCCGAATCGCTTCAAAAATGATTCGATAGCAAAGCGATTATATTCATCTATTTTTAGATAATGTTCCAAAACATGTTCGTATATTTCACCAATATTTTTTCGCTTTATTTCCCAATACAGTAATTCAAAATTTTTATCTAGATTATTCATATTTCACTCCTCAATAAATATATGATTAATCCGAATTAAAATTAACTATTCTTTACAATTTTTAGTGATATTGATATACTAAAAAAATAGGAGAGATGATATGAATAAGTACATGAGTATTGCCTATAACAAATCGTTAGAAGGGATGAAGAGTAAATCTGGTGGACCATTTGGTGCTGTTATTGTTAACTCAGACGGCGAAATTTTAGTTATTGCTGGAAATACGGTATTATCTAGTAATGATCCGACCGCTCATGCTGAAATAAATGCTATCAGGATGGCTTGTGAAAAACTTGGGACAAGTGATCTTTCTAATTGTACAATTTACACCTCATGTGAACCTTGTCCAATGTGTTTAAGTGCTATCATCTGGGCGAATATAAAAGATGTTTACTATGCTTGTACGCGAACTGATGCTGCTAATATAGGATTTCGTGATGATGCAATTTATGAATATCTAAAAGGTGATCGACGAGAGTTATTAAATATCCAAGAGCTTGATCGTGAGGAATGCTTGAATGCTATGCAAGAATATCGCGAAAAAGGTGGAAAGATTTACTAGATAGTATTAGTACTATGATACAAGAAAATAATGCCTTCATGAAATAAAATATAGTGGAGGTACTATGAAAATTCTGAATAGTTTTATCAATACAAAGAGTGAATATTCTCTAATGCAACTTCGTCTCGATGCCATTGATAATTTGCGAAACTATTTGGAAAGAGAACGTGCTGCATTACTTGTTTTAAAGGATCAGCATAAGGATATTCTTGCCAAAATAGATGCCAAATTACAGGAATTAAAAGGGATTGAGCAGGAATTATTTTATAAAATCGCTATAAAAGGTCAAAACGTGACTAAGGCAGTTGATAGAGTCGCTATGAATAACGATGTCGATTCCTCAACTGTATGGCGTAAGTATTCCCGAAATGTGAAGAATTTGCTAGAGGAACTCAAAGAGAAGACAGACATCGAAAATAAAGCTGACAGACGCTAGAACTAGTGTTTGTCTTTTTTAAGCATTTATAGTAAAATACGCATATGAGTAGTGGAGGATTTATGAAGACATTGAAGTTAAATAGTAAACCATATTATATTCGAAAGAAAAATTTAAATACAATAACGATGGTAGTTATATTTCCGTATGAATATGATGATAAGCATTCATATGAATTAGATTTGATAAGTCGGATTGTAAACAATTCATCTGCTATGTATCCAAACGAACGTGACTTTAAAAAAGAGTATCTTAAAAGAATGATTATTGGGTCATCTTTTAATGTCCACACATATTATAAAAATCTTTATGCTACATTTACTTTGAAGATTCCCAATCCCCGTTTAGTAAAGAATTTTTCGTTGGATGACGCTTTTGAATTCTTTCACGATATGATATACAAACCTAATGTAGAAAATAATGCCTTTAATGAAAAATGTTTTATAAGAGAACGTGATTTTTTACTTAATACGATTGCTGCCGATGAAAAAAATATATATCATTACAGTTATGAACAATTCTTAAAGCTATATGATTGTGATGGTCATTTGATAATTAGAAATTGTAATGATGCTAAGCTTTTGTTGCAAGCGACTCCGTCTAAATTATATGATTATTATAAGAAAATAGTCTTAAATAATAAGCCTTTGTTTTTTGTAACTGCTGATACGGATAAAGAATTGCTTTTAGAATATATTGACAAATATTTTAATCCGTCAGACGAAATTATACACATTAATAAGAATTATGTTAGTTTCCAAAATCCTCGTGAAACAGTTTGTGAAGTTGAGGAAATTAAAAATTATAATCAATCGGTTCTTTATATGGGATATAAAGTTTTAAACATGCGTATTAAAGACTTATTCTATTTGAATACAGTATATGCAATCCTAAATAATAAAGAAAATAATTTGATTTTTAAAGCTCTTCGTTTAAAAAAGGGGTTAGTCTATTCTTCTAATGTTGGAATGTATGATAATTATGGTTGTATATATGTCAATTGTTGTACAAACTCTGATTCTAAAGAAGCAGCGATATCGACAATTAATGAGGTTTTTGCATCATTAAATGATCGCGAACTTTTAGAAACTTGCATCGATAATTTAAAAAGATCTATCAAGGTAAAGTTAATTAGAGTGAAAGATTCTAGAACTTACGAATTGGATAATTTTATCGATAATAAATTAGAAAGTGGCAATAGTCTAGCTGTAGAATTAAATAAACTTTCACGAATAGATATTGATGAACTTCTAAAATTTATCAAACGTATAAAGTTAGATACGATTTATTTCCTAAGAGGTGATAAAAATGAAAAAGACTAAGTTATATAAATTGCCAAATGGTTTAAAATTAGTTATACATGCTGATTCAACTCGTCATTCCATTAATGCTAATCTTATAACTTTATTTGGAGGCATCAATGCTAGTTATTTAAAAGATGGAAAGTGTCATAATATTCCCAGTGGAGTTGCACATTTTTTAGAGCACTTGTTGATAGAACATAGTTTTAAAGGAAATATCTATGAGTATTTTTCCGATCGTGATGTCAGATTCAATGGATCGACAGGAAATCAGTCGACTAATTTCTTTATTGATACAGTCTCTGATTTTGATGAATTATTGCATGACCTTATTTATATGGTTAATAAAGCCGAATTCACGCCTGAAGATGTCGATTATACGCGAAAAGCTGTTTTAGAAGAAGTTAGAAAGAGTGATGATAATCGATTTCGCCAGTTCTCTAAAGTGACGAGATCTTGTTTATTTAAAAATTATACGTCAGAATTACCAATTGGAACGCTTCGAGATGTTTCTGAAATGAGCTATGAAAATTTAAAATTATGTCACTCATTATTTTACCGTCCCGAAAATCAATTATTAGCTATAACGGGAAATGTCAAACCTGATGAGATAAAAAAATTAGTAACGGATATATATGCATCTTTAGATTATAAGCAATTAAATGTGACGAGTTTTATTCCAGATGAAGATGTCAGTGTTGCCAAAGAGAGTGGTGAATTAAAGTGGGATACAGCAGATGAATATGTTGCTTTGAATTATAAAATTGACATGTCGAATTATAAACCATATGACCTTTTAAAATTAGAATACTATATAGGCTTTTTTCTCGAATACAATTTTAACGAATCCTCACTTGCTTATGATGAAGTATTAACTAAAAAAATATCAAATTATAGTATTAATTTCGATTCATATATATTAAAAAATTTTTTTGTCATATCTATCGGCTGTTTTACCTCAGACTTTTCCGAATTCATTTCTATTGCTGAGCAAAAAATGAAAGAACTATTCATATCTGAAGAATATTTTAATCTATTAAAAAATGATGCTATAATTAAGTTCTTGCTACGTGAGGATGGGAATACTAAGGTGATTTCGGCCTTTGTCGATAATATATTAAGTATTGGATATGAAAAACCAGATACAATCGAAGATATTGAAAATTTGTCCTATTTAGAGTGTAACGAAATGTTAAATAAAATCGATTTTTCAAATAAATGCATTACTAAAATAGTCAAGGAGAATTGATATGCGCGTCATTGGATTTGGCTCCATAATTATCGAGTATTATTTTAAAAATGGCAAAATCTTGGGAATACTTGGCAATAACCGAAGTGCCAATGTTCTCAAATACTTAAATGCTGAATACAAAACTTGTTTTTTTGCTAAAATTGGAAATGATCATCAGGGCCGCATCGGAATGAGATCTTTACAAGATAGGGGAATCGATGTTCAAATTTGTGATGAAGTCGATGAACCGAGTAAAGTTTTATTCCATGATGAATTTGGTTATAGTAAAACATGTCCTTATTGTGATCGATTACATAAAGAATATGTCGAAGAATTTGATGCGATGAGAATAATTGATTTTATAAAAAGAGACGACGTTATAATCCTTGATCATCTCGATGAATCGACTATAGACTTATTAAAAGAAGTTGATAATTTGGCATTTTTAACAATAGATAACAAAAACTTCTTTATCAGCAAAGGATATGATGAGATCATAGATGATCTTTCTGGTCGAATTTCTGTTATTAGTATGACGGAAAATGTCTACAATTTTTGTAAGAAAAAATATGATATAGATAGTATGGATTTATATCGTGACTTACAAGTCGATATGTTGATAATTAATCGAAAAGATAGAGGTTATGATTTAATATATGATGACGTCTTTGATAAAAGAGATTTCGCGGAATATTCGGTAAAGTATAACTCGAAATATCAAGATATGCTATTTTCTGAAGTAATAAATTTAGATTTAAAAGGTAATGTTAAAATCGATACCAAGCTTGTTAGTAAAGCATTTATGCAAACGATTATGAATTTTAATATATTATCGGAAGAACCTTTGACGACAAAATATTTGTTCAAAATAGAAAATTATCATGATTGTATATGTAAAGATATTGAATTTATTTAATTGACACCAAAAAATATATAGTTGACTATATATTTTTTTAGTACTATAATTAAAAACGTGACTCATGGAGGAATGTTTATATGAGATCAGAGTTTGCGCATAATTTAAAAACGTTATTTTTTTTGATGAAAGTCAATCTCGATAAAAATTTATTAAAATATGATCTTACAGCATCTCAATTAGAAGTTCTGCATTTTATAATGCGACAGCCTAACAATGTTAATCAGAGAGAAATAGAACGGGGACTTAACTTAAGTAATCCGACTATTAATGGGCTTTTATCGCGTCTAGAAGAAAAAAAATTCATCTGTCGTGTTCGTGATAAAGAAGATATGCGAAACAAAAAAATTGTTATATGCCCTAAATGTCGTGAAATTTTGGAAGAAGTAGAAGTCGACCGTTGTCGTTTTGAAGAAAAAATTTATAACGATATAAGTATGCAAGAACTTGAAGTAGTGAATAATTTTATAATTAAAATAATAAATAATTTGGAAGGAGAATAATATGAAGGAAATTTTAAAAATACTGAAAAAGTATACTTTGGGTATTATATTAATTGTAATACTTTTAGTCGTTCAAGCCAATTGTGACCTTGCATTACCTGAATATACATCTAATATTATAAATATTGGCATTCAACAAAAGGGTGTTGAAGAGAGTGTTGCTAATGCGTATACTGAAAATACACTTAATTCTATTGTGGCATTATCAAATGATGCAAGCATTTTGGATTATTTTGAATTAATCGAAAGTGATAGTGACGCGTCTTTAGAATACATTGATGAATATCCTTATTTAAAAGAAGGTAACATCTATGTGAAAAAAGAGCTAAGTGAATCGGAAACAGCTGAATTGGAAGAAAAGATAGTCGTTCCGCAAATAGCATTATATATGATAAAATCGTCTGATGAATTGGCAGGAGAGAACGTTGAAATAACCCCGGAAATTATCGCTGGAATTATGGCAAGTGAAGATGGAGTAGCTTTTCAAGAAAATTATGCTAACTTTGAAGAATTAGATTCAGCGCTATTGGATCAATATGCTATCTCATCAGTTATTGACGAGTATACAACTCTTGAAGTTGGTTTAGAAAGTAGACAGATGAATTATCTTTTCTCTACGGGAATAAAAATGATCGCTTTGGCATTTTTAATTATGGCAATAATTATCTTATCGACGTATCTTTCTGGGCGAATCGCTTCGATGTTCTCACGTGATTTACGTAGTAAGATCGTCTCTAAAGTTATGAGTTATTCCAATAGTGAATTCAATCAATTTTCAACGTCGTCATTGATTACACGTAGTACAAATGACGTTCAGCAAATTCAAATGCTATTTACGATGTTATTACGTATCGTCTTATATGCTCCAATTATTGGTATCGGAGCTTTAGTTAAAGTTGCTGGAATTGATATGGTTTGGGTCATTGGAATTGCTGTCGGAGCTATTATGATTCTTGTACTTATATTATTGTTTGTTGCAATGCCGAAATTCCGTATGGTTCAAAAACTCATCGATAAGATTAATTTAGTTGTTCGTGAAGTACTAAATGGACTACCAGTAATAAGAGCATTTGCTAATGAAGAGTATGAAATAGATCGTTTTGATAAATCAAATCGTGACTTGATGAAAGTTAATCTATTTACTCAACGTACTATGGCTTTAATGAGTCCGGTTATGATGTTTATTATGAATGGTATTTGCGTGTTGATTTACTGGGTTGGAGCAGATGCCATTGATATTGGAACGATGCAGGTTGGAACTTTGACGGCTTTGATTACCTATACAATGCAGATTATTATGGCATTCTTGATGTTGAGTATGATTTCGATAATGGCACCACGAGCTATGGTCTCAATAAACCGTGTTAGTGATGTATTAACTAAGGATTCAAGTATTCTCGAAATTGATAATCCTATTGATATCAATCCTAAAAAACGTGGAGAAGTTGAATTCCGTAATGTATCTTTTCAATATCCTGATGGCGATGAATTAGTCTTAGAAAATATTAGTTTTAAGATTAAACCAGGTACGACAACTGCTATTATTGGTTCAACTGGATCTGGTAAGTCGACTATTGTTAACCTTATTCCTCGTTTCTTCGATGTGACAGAAGGAGAAATTCTAGTAGATGGTGTAAATATCAAAAACATGCATCTTAAAGAATTACGCGATATTATCGGAGTTGTTCCTCAAAAAGGTTTATTGTTTAGTGGAACCATCGAATCCAATATTAAATTTGCTGACAAAGAAATTAGTGATGAGCAGATGAAAAAAGCAGCAAGAGTTGCTTGTGCTGATACATTCATCGCGGAAAAAGAAGATGGATATGCTTCTGAAATATCTCAAGGAGGAACAAATGTATCAGGAGGCCAACGCCAACGTCTTGCTATTGCCCGAGCAGTTGCTAAAGATCCTGAAATATACATATTTGATGATTCATTTAGTGCTCTCGATTATAAAACTGATTCCATGGTCCGCAAAAATTTAGCTAAAGAATGTAGTAAAGCTACTAAAATAATTGTTGCACAACGTGTTTCTACAGTTATGAATGCCGATCAAATCATCGTCTTAGATGAAGGAAAAGTCGTCGGAATTGGTACTCATAAAAATCTTTATAAGAAATGTAAGATTTATAAGGAAATCGCGCTATCTCAATTAAAAGAGGAGGAATTAGCATGAGTGGTGGAAAAAGACGAGTAATGCATGGACCTAATAACATGGGTAGTGGCGAAAAAGCTAAGGACTTCAAAGGAACTGTAAAGAAACTATTTGATTCGTTAAGTGGATATAAAAAAGCAATTATTGTCGTCTTTATCTTTGCCATTGCATCGACAATATTCAGTATCATTGGACCTAAAATTTTGGGAAATGCAACTGAAGAAATATTTACAGGAATTGTCAATAAATTGAATAATACTGGTGGAATAGACTTTGCTAGTGTGCATAGAATCCTTATAACTTGTTTACTTCTATATATAGTAAGTGCAATAGCTAGTTATATTCAAGGTTTCATTATGTCGACAGTTACTCAAAGATATACGTATCGCTTACGTAATCGTTTAAATGAAAAGATACACAAATTACCATTTAAGTATTTTGATAAACGCACTAACGGAGAAGTTTTAAGTATTATCACTAATGATGTCGACACTCTACAGATGAGTTTTAATCAAGCACTAACGCAATTGATTACTTCGGTAACAACTGTTATCGGTATTCTTGTCATGATGTTATCGATAAATGTTCCTATGACAATTATTGCTATTTTGATATTACCAGTTAGTTCGCTATTTATGATGAAGATAATCAAAAAATCACAAAAATACTTTGCTCTTCAACAAGAGTATCTAGGACATGTCAATGGTAATGTTGAAGAGATGTTTGGTGGACATAATGTTATTAAAGCGTTTAATGCGGAAGAACGTACTATTGGTGAATTCGAAGAAAATAATAATAAACTTTATGAATGTGGTTGGAAAAGTCAATTCTTGTCTGGATTAATGCATCCTATAATGCAATTCATCGGAAATCTTGGATACGTTTTTGTAGCTATCTTGGGAGGATATTTTGCTATTCTTGGACGTATAACAGTAGGTAATATTCAATCATTCATTTCCTACACTAAGAATTTTACGCAACCGATTACTCAAGTAGCTCAAGTATTGAATCAGATTCAATCGATGGTTGCTGCAGCTGAAAGAATTTTTGAATTCCTCGAAGAGGAGGAAGAAGAGTACGGAACTTTACCACTAGATTCTTCAAAAGTTGAAGGAAATGTCGAATTTAAACATGTAAAATTCGGTTATGATGCTAATCGTATTATCATAAATGATTTCTCTGCTAGCGTAAGAAAAGGTCAGAAAGTTGCAATCGTTGGTCCTACTGGTGCCGGTAAGACGACAATCGTCAAACTATTGATGCACTTCTACGATGTCAATAGTGGGGAGATTCTAATTGATGGTCACAATATCGATGATTATAACGTTAAAGATTTACGTCGAACATTTGGAATGGTTCTTCAAGATACTTGGCTCTATAGCGGTTCTATAATGGATAATTTGCGTTATGGAAAATTAGATGCCACAGATGAAGAAGTTATCGAAGCTGCTAAGATGGCTAATGTCGATCATTTTATTCGTACACTTCCAGATGGATATAATATGCAAATTGATGAAGAAATGACCAACATATCTCAAGGACAAAAACAGTTATTGACAATTGCTAGAGCGATTCTTGCCAATTCTAAAATTCTCATTTTAGATGAAGCAACATCATCTGTGGATACTCGTACAGAGTTGTTGATTCAAGAAGCAATGGATCGTCTAATGGTTGGAAGGACATCATTTATCATAGCGCATCGTCTATCTACTATAAAAAATGCGGATATGATTCTCGTTATGAATGAAGGAGATATTGTTGAAATAGGTAATCATGAAGAATTACTTGCTAAAAATGGCTTCTATGCCAAAATATATAACTCACAATTTGAAAACTAAAAAGCTTACTCATTTGAGTAAGCTTTTAAATTCCTATTTCGAGCATCAACATAAAGATAAAACCAATCAGTGAAAGCAGAGCAATCAAGTTCTTGTTTTTATTACTTTGACTTTCAGGAATTAACTCAACAATAACGACAAATATCATCGCACCAGCTGCAAAAGCTAATAAATAGGGAAGAATAACCTTAATTTTTAAGACTAGTACGACTCCGATAAGTGCTGAAATTGGCTCGACAATTCCCGAAGACATACCCACTAAAAAAGCTTGATGTCTTTTTAGGCCTTCACGTCTTAAGGGGATACTTATTGCTGCTCCTTCAGGAACATTTTGAATAGCAATGCCAGCAGCTAAAGATATAGCAGCAGCTATTGTGGCTCCTTCGATACCATATATTACAGATCCAAAGGCAACCCCAATTGCAATTCCTTCAGGAATGTTGTGTAATATTATCGAAGTCGTAAGGAGTAAAACTCTTTTTAATTTTGATTCTTCTTTTAATACATATTTAGAAGATATCTTATCACCTAAAATTAGAAGTAATCCCCCAAAAAGAATTCCAATAGATACGACTAATATTGTCGGCATTCCCAAACTATTAGATTGTTCAATCGATGGTAGTAAAAGCGAAAATATAGCAGCTGCTAGCATAATACCGGCTGATATACCTAATAATGAATCCATGATATTTTTATTAGTTTTCTTAAATAAAAATACTAATGCCGATCCCAAAGTTGTCATTGAAAAAGTAAATAAACTAGCTATAAAAGCTTGCCAAAGTGGATTTAGCTCATAAAAAAAATCAATCATATATATCCCTCATGGTATAATATGATTAATTTTTTATTTTGTTAATTTTAATTCTAAAAGCACTTCTTCAAGATGAATCTGATGATATTCGGGATCATAATTTTGTAAAGAATTATAAAATTCCATAAATGCTAAATTAAATGGTTCATAATCGCTGCCACTATTTCGAAATCTTATCGGAATACTAAAACTTAAATCCCTGTTATTTCTTTTAAACTTTAAAAAATACATGTCATCATTGTGTTCGATTGTTAAAGTATTTGCTGAATCGATATCCCCATCATCACTTCGCCATACGATATTGCCGTCTCTTATCAATTCTTTATAAGTATAGCTATCTTTTAAGCGTTTATTCATTCTTTCTATTCTATCTAAGCGTTCTTTTATTTCATCATCATCAAAAAACAAGAGATCCTCACTATGTGTTTTATAAATAGTAGCATCGATTATAGTATTGAACAATCTATCAAAACAAGAATATATCTGATAGTTAGATTTATCGATAGGGAATATAATAGTATCCTGCTGATTATTATTCTTATCCAAAGCACTCATATAAAAGTCGAGATTACCTTCGAATGATAGTAAGATGACGATATCATCGTTTTCTAGACGATAATCATACAAATTTTCACAATTAGAATTTTGAATTCTTTTTACTGTATACATTTAAATCACCATAAATTTATTATAATAAAAAAGTAGTTTATTTTGAACTACTTTTTATTGACTTCCATAATAACTGGGAGAATCATCGGTCTTCGACCCGTTTTTTCATTTATGAACATATTTAATTCGAGAATAACTTGGTTTTTCAAATCGACAATATTATATTTAGTAGTTAAAGACTTTTTGACGATTTCGCTAACTTTATTTTCGATTTCGTGAATTAATTCTGCATTTTCGTTAACTAATACAAATCCACGAGTTGTAATATTAGGTTTTATCAAAAGACTGTGCGTATGTGGATCGATATTTAGTATTGTCACTAACACACCATCTTTACTCATGAGTTTTCGATCTTTGATGACGACTGAACCGATATCTCCAATACGTGATCCATCGACATAAACATCTCCAGCTTGAACTCTTCTGCCACGATGACATCCTTTGCTATCCATAATTACGCTATCACCATTTTTGCAGATAAATATATGATCTTCTAGAACATCACACGATTTTGCTAAATCAGCATGTTCTTTGAGCATTCGATATTCCCCATGAATCGGCATAAAATATTCTGGTTTAATAATTCGGAGCATCCATTTCAACTCTTCAGCTTTTGCATGTCCTGAAGTATGAATATCGGTAAGTTCTGAATTTGTATATACTTTGACACCCTTAAGATATAATTTGTTGATAATTCTATTGATACTAGCACTATTACCAGGAATTGGATTAGATGAAAATACGATTATATCATCTGGTAATAATTGAACTTGTTTATGTGTTCCATTGGCAATTCGTGATAAGGCAGCTAAAGGTTCTCCCTGAGATCCAGTACATAAGATACATATTTCTGATTTTTTGAGATCTTTAGCAGCATTAGTATCGATAAATATAGAAGAGTCCTTGATTAGGCCGTTCTTTATAGCAATCTCTTTAGCATTTTCCATGCTTCTTCCAAATGTGATAATCTTGCGGTTATTTTCTCGACAAGTTTCGACGATATGCTTAATTCTGTAGATGTTCGATGCAAAAGTTGCTAGGATTATTCGATTAGTCTGCGCTTTAGAAAACACATCACCCAAAGCTTCGTCGACAATTGCTTCACTAGCGGAAAAACCAGGGGATAAAGCATTAGTACTTTCCGATAATAATAACTTAACTCCCTTATCACCAAGGCGTGCCATTTTGTGAATATCGGCCATTGGACCGATTGGTGTCAAATCGAACTTAAAGTCTCCTGTATGAACTATCGTTCCATTCGGAGTGTGAACGACGATTGCATAACTATCAGGAATAGAGTGTGTCGTTCTAATAAACTCAACATTTAACTTCTTAAATTTTATAAATGTCTTTTCATCATATAATTCAAGATTATCATATTTTATATTTCTATCATTCAATTTATTCTTGATAAGATCGAGAGCAATCTTAGAAGCATAAATAACTGGTATTTCGACATTCTGCAATAAGAATGATATTCCTCCGATATGATCTTCATGACCATGAGTAATAATTAAAGCTTTAATTTTCTTTTCATTTTGTTTCAAATAAGTTACATCTTGGATGACATAGTCGATACCTAAAAGTTCATCTTCCGGAAACATAACTCCGGCATCGATGATTATTATCTCATCGCCACATTCGACGACATACATATTTTTACCGACTTCTCCTAAGCCACCCAAAGCAAAAACAGATGTAACTGTTTCTGTTTTTTCCATAATTCCTCCTTAAATTAAGTATCTAAAGCTCTCAGGTACTACTAATATACTACAAAATTGGTGAAAAGTCCATCTTTAACACGATTTGCATAGTTAAGAAGAATTATATTTCGTTAATCAATTGTCAAACACTTGCCAGTCTAGTGTTAACATCATTCGATGATTATCTGTATTAAAAATCCACATTTGTCGAAAGTATTTCATTAAACGCTTTTAAGCGATATAACAAATCTAGGTGATAAAAATGTTGAAGATTAATATGGAATATAGGAAAGGAATTTTGTTCGTACGCTTGAAGGGAAATTTAAATGCTAATACAGCACCTAAATTTAAAGAGTACACAATCCCCATTATTAAAGATTACGGAATCAAATATATGGTTTATAACTTAAACGATCTCTTGGAAATTGATAATGCCGGGGAAGATGCCCTTATTGCCGGTGAGAAGGAGATTTCCGAGAATAACGGGAAGGTATTATTGGTGAATAACAGGATAAATACACAAGCAAAATTTGAAAATGTCAGTAATGAACTTGTAGCACTAGAACTTATGCGTATATAGTGGATCAGCTAATAGAAGAAAATTCACTGCTTATTTTCAGTATTGCTAAGAGATTTTACAATATTGATAAAGAGGACTTATATCAAGCTGGTTGTTTGGGCCTATTAAAAGCTTATAGAAATTATCGTGATACAAGTGTCAAATTCTCCTCGTATGCTTATAAATACATTTTTGGAGAAATGTATGAACTGTCCTTAAAAAGCCGCGATATAAAACTAAATAAAAACTATCTTAAGTTATATCGCTCGATCAATATCGCTAAAAATACCTTAGCACAATCGTTAAACAGGGAAGTGACTCTTAAAGATGTGAGTTCATATTTAGAAGTGGACTTATCGGAATTGGAATATGTATCTATAATGATGGAAGATATGTTCAGTTTGGACGATGAATATGAGCGTATTCAGATTGGCGTTGAAAACAACTGCGATGATTTAATAATGCTCGAAGAATCTCTTAGCACGTTGGATCCTTTATCATCTGCTGTAATCAACTATCGTTTTAAGGAAGATTTAACACAAAGCGAAGTTGCCGATTTGCTAGGAATATCCCAAGTTAAAGTATCGCGAATTGAAGCCAAAAGCAAACGACAAATACTCGAATATATTTCCTAAAAACCTCCATAATAAAAATGGAGGTTTTTAATATGACGTATAAAGAATTAGTGGAAAAGATGACACCCAAGGAGAATCGTTGGAAAAATTGCATCGTTGCTTTTTTAACCGGTGGTGTTATGGGGTCTATATCGCATCTTTTAGTAAGTTGTTTTGATGTACAGACCATGCTCGTTATTTGGATCGTTCTATCATCGATATTAACTGGTTTTGGTGTTTTTGACTCTTTGGTAGACAAATTGAAGATGGGGATTGTTATTCCCATAACTGGTTTTTCGCATTCTGTAACAAGTGCATCCTTAGAATATAAAAAGGAAGGATTAGTCACAGGAATTGGTGCTAATTATTTTAAGCTTGCCGGATCCGTCATTTTATATGGTATCGTATCCGCAGCAATTTTAGCTGGATTGCGAGGTTTATTATGCTTACTTTAAAATTTAAAAATACATATATAAATCATTGGTTTACTCTTGCTGGTGATGACGAACGAAAGGGACGCCTTTCGAATATTGACATGTATTTAAAAGATTTTTATTATGGTGAAAAAACTCTTGAAGCTGCCGAAGTTAAGATGCAAAAGACCGTTTTAAATAACTTGCTTAGTAAGACGGATTTTGACTTAGTTATTGGTGGTGATCTATCCAACCAACTTGGAACGATAAATACTTGTATGCGTGATTTTCCTAAATCCTTTTTGGGAATATATAATGCATGTTCGACATTTGTCGAAGGATTACTCCTGGCTTCCAATCTAATTATGAATAACAATGTCGATAAAATATGTGTTCTTACTAGTTCACATAATCTTACTAGTGAACGTCAATTTCGCTTTCCCGTTGAATATGGGGCTTTAAAAGCCTGTTATACGACATCGACAACAACTGCAGCTGTCGGTGCTATAATCTCCAATATTCCCAGTAAATATAAAATCATCAGCGCAACAATCGGATCTGTCGTCGATTATGGAATAACAGATGTCTATAATATGGGAGCAGTAATGGCACCGGCTGCGGCCTCGGCAATAAACGCTCATTTATTTAACATGAATAAAAGAGCAAAAGATTATGACATTATTCTCACCGGCGATCTTGGTACATTAGGTATTGAGCTATTAAACGAAGTATTAAAACGCGACTTTAAAATTAGTACAGATAATATATATGATGCCGGAACGATGATTTATAAGGAAAGCCAAAACAAATATACCGGCGGAAGTGGGCCATCCGTTTTACCACTAGTATTATTTAGCAAAATAATCCGTCAAAAACGTTATAAGAAAATTTTAATTGTTGGAACTGGTGCTCTGCATAATCCGACCCTAATAAATCAGAAAAACAGTATACCAGCCATAGCTCATGTCGTCGAAATCGAGGTGGAATCATGATAATTAAATCGTTTATTTTTACAGGACTTATTTGTATGATCGCACAAATTATTAAAGACAATACTCGCCTTACTAGTGGGCACATAACTAGCTTATTTGTCAGTCTAGGAGCATTACTCGGATTTTTAGGAATATATGATAAGATGATAGCTTTATTTGGTAATGGCGCTAGCGTAATAATCATGTCATTTGGCAATACTTTATATAAGACAGCAATTGAGAGCGGAGTTCTCAATATGTTAAGCGGCGTTTCCGTTGGAATAGTATCTGCAATTCTCATGGCTTTTTTGATTACAATGATCTTTAAAGTAAAAGACTAACTTGTTAAAAACGAATATCTACTATATAATTATAGTAGGGTGATGGTATGAAGAAAAAAAATATTACGATGCTTATAATTGGTGTTGTAATCATCTCGATATTGGGATATAGCATATCGATGTTTTGGGATGAAGAAGAGGGGAATCCCTCTTTAGTAGCAGATTCTAAAACCGAACTTACAATAAATGATATGACTTTAAATATTCTTTATTATGAGGGAAATCTTATTGATACAGAACTTTCTTATGGTAACGAGATTACCAAATATATCGAAGTATCAAATCCGAATGATGTAGTAATGTCATTTGCTGTATCTTTGGATTCTGTTGAGATAAATAATGAACGTTTGACATATGATATTTCTTACGCTAGTGAAATAGATGGAAAATATCATGAACTAACAAGCGATACTCGAATTTCTGGCGATACTAATTTAGGTTATAATATTCCTGTCGATAAAAATAGTAAGGTATACATCAAACTTTCATTTAAAGCAAATATGGAAAATACTATGACTATATTTAAAGCAACACTTAATGTTATCAGTAATTTGTCGGAAAAAGATATTTTTATGCAAAATATTGAAAAAGTGGAAACTGATCTTTTAAATAATATCGATGCCTTAAATGGTATAAATGAAAGTGGATATTATATATATGATTTATCGACTATGAATACAACTGAAGAACAGGAACTGAATGGTTATATATTAATCGATGCGACAGATATAAGTCAGTTGGAATTTGTCTATACGATTTATAATACTAGATATATGGTGCAAAATTTTAACGCAACAAAACAACAGTTATCTAAGAACGATATCGTCGACTATGATGCCGCATACGTCAATAATTTAGATGATGAAACTGTCTGTGAAAACTATACCCGTAAAGATTGTGAATCTTTTTCTTCACTCAAATACGTCGAAAACGGGGGAAAAGATAATTTTAGTACGTTTTCAAAAGATGTGACTAAATTAGTTGAAACGGATTTTACGAATCGTAATTTATCGGCGAGAATTTATATCTACGATATTACTACGGATATATCATATGATAAAGATGTCTCGATGCGAGGATATATATTAGTTGATAATCGCGATACGACTATACCTCAATACTATTTATATCTTACAAACGATATATTTATGATTTCGGGATACAATGTCACAAAATTCGGCGATTATAATGCCTCTTCTAGTACAATTAGAGCTTATAAGGAAAGTGCTTTTAACCTTTCAGCATCATCGAAACAGAAAGTATGCGAATTTACAGGATTAGGGGAGTGCTATTCGGTTGATGATACGTTAATTACTTAAATCAGATAATATCTGATTTTTTTTGTATCGCCAAAATATGATATACTGTAATTGGTGAAGTATATGCAACGTATTAAATATGTCTTATTGGGAATTTTTATCTGTATTGTAACATTGACGATATTATTTATGATAAATATATTTATAAAGCGAAATAGCGACATAAATGTCAAAGATATATCAAGTTACTCGAAAGTAATTACTAAACTCAATGATGATATTAATGCTCTCGATACTAGTGAGGAATGTCAAGAAGCTTTATTTTCGATGGTTGATCGTATCAATGCGACGCATTTCTCTGATGGAACGGTTTCTCTTCGCGAATATGTGAGTAGTTATTATGCTGAAGATCTTAAATTTACGGATTACTACGAACGAGTAGTGAATCAATGTAGTATTGAAGATGATACTGATGAAATATATGTAAAAGCTTTAAGTGCTACTGTATTTCCAGAGGAACAATATAACCGTTATCAACTATCACATGAGTTTACCATAGAAGACTTCTATAATCGCAACAACTTACGAAAGTCTCACGAACAAACTGGAACATATACGACAAAAAGTTGGGAAATAATGGTTTTAAGAGACTTGATTGAGGTGATAAAATGAAACGTCTAGTTGATATTTTTTTCTATTTAAATCTACTAATAGGTATATTAATTTTGGGAAATTATATTGTAACTTTTATGAATATATATATTTCAATACCACTTCTTATCGTTATATTTTTAAGTTATCTTTGCATTGCTTATCTATATCGTAAAAGAGCTAGTTTTTCAACTGTCGACGTTATTTTTTGGATATTATATATAATATACTTTGGTTGTCTATTTGTATTTTCATCAATCTATCAAATTATGAATTCAGTTACTTTTAATATGATGTATTTTTCGGGTATTCTTTATATTTCTCATATCCTAGCGATCGTATTTGGCTTAATAAAACGCCATCATGATGTCTGATGACGTTTTTTATTGGCAACAAATAATAATATTGCTAATATTAACAAGATTATTGAGGAATATTTATAAATATATAAAATTAGGATATAGAAACGGTTAATAAAGGCGGTTATTAGTAATAGTATCGGTAGTAATATGTTGATAACTTTGGGGTTATCGACATTCTTTTTAATTGCATTGCCATTACACAATAAAAATATTATTATATCGAAAAGCCAGACGAAAGATACTATATTCTCGATGTTTTCTAAGAAGTTCATAATGGATATTTTTTTGAGAATGATATATTCTGGATAACGATAAATATCCACTAGATTTGCTCCTAAAATCCCATATGTTAGCAAGAACCAGGTTCCCATAGTTATTGCTGATATTATATATGTTTTAACTAATGAGATGTTAGCAGTATTCTCATCCCGAGTAATTAATGTCGGTAAAGTCGAAAACAAGGCAAATTCTAAAGCTGAGAAGATGACATTTTGAATTGGAGTATTAGAATATGTGAAATTTTCTAAATGAAAATCACTTACTAATGATAACATCGCTACGACGTACAAGAATATGTTTAAAACGAACAAGATATTGGCGACACGATAGATAATTACTTCTCGTTTATTAAGAATGTACATTACGAGTAATATAATTGGTATACCGACAAGTAATTTCGGCATCTCTGTTAAATACATCGTCGATATCATATTTATCAAAATATTTAAACCAATTACAAATAGGATAGAACAAATCACGACATTTAATAATGATTTTTTCATCTTGAATTTCACAAAGTGAATTAGAATAGCACCAATAATTGTTCCTAATATTAATGATATCCAAATATATTCGTGAGCCTGAATCAATAATTTTGAAAGACCAATTCCCATGAATAAAGCTCGTGAATTTAGGTAATTTAAAATGTTGAATTCTCGTTTCATTTTAGAAGTAATCCTTTCTTATTTATATGCGTCTTAACTTCTATTTCGTAATTATAATCTTCGAATGTCTTTAAAAGATTGTGAAATTTATTGTAAAGCATTTTATCAATTCCTAAAATATCGCTTTTTGTATATTTTAATTTATCGATAAAAGTAGCAGTTTGTTTAACTATTTCTTTATTTAACGACTCTTCAATTTTTGCTATCGTATCTAAATTTGATGTGTCAATTGTTTGATCTATTTCGACGAGGCTAGCTTCTAATTCGATGGCGATCTTTATCTCATCATTCAATTTATATTTAGTAGTAATTTCGTTGACTTTTATCTCGACATTTTCTCCTTCATAAGACGTAACTATGTTACTTCCTGTGTTATTGGTTAAAAGCTTGTATATATCGATTTCTTCCAAACTTAAATTAAAAGCGATAGATTGCTCATCATAAGCAGCAATACTTTCAATTTTTAACTGTCTATTTAAATAGGGGATTGCCATATCTTGATTTTCTTCAAACAGTGTTTGAGTAATATCGAAAAAATTACTCATATTATCACGTTTTAAGATATTACTAAGAGTTTTGCCGAATTTATCTTCTTTATAAATATCGGTCGTTTCAGTTATTACGAGATAAAATGTATTATTGACTTCCGGATTACGCATGAAATAACTTATAATATCTTTTACATTCACATTTTCCGTCAATATTATGGCATCTAAATGATTATAATAAAGATCTCTTTCGGTACCTAGTATGATATTGTTAAAAGCATTATCGAGAGTTTTGCCACTTCCCTTATAAGTTTCGGATTTTTCATCTTCTAATATTTCGACCGTAACTTCAAACTGATCAGTATAATCGATTAAAATCGATGAAGCGATTCCTAATTCGTTTAAATCGTGATAATTATAACAGCCGGTCACCAAAAATAGAGTTATAAATAATAATATCAGTTTTTTCATGCTTCCCCCTTATATTTATTATGACTTAATATTTTACTACGACGTGTATTTCGCATTTTAAATAGTGTTTCTTTTATATAAGACGGATCAAACGGTGAAATCGGATAGAAATAAGGTTTATTAAATACCTCATAATTTGACATATTTGCAATGAAGAAGATCAGCGAAAGACCTATACCATAAAGACCATATATACTACATACTACTAAAAAGAAAAATCGCCAGTGTCTGATAGCATTTATTATTTCCAGATCGGTAAATATTAAACTCGAAATAAATGTAATAGCAATAACGATAATCATTATCGGCGAGACAATCCCTGCTGATACCGCAGCATCTCCTAGTACCAAAGCTCCTAATATAGAAATCGCTGACCCATAACTAGAGGGAAATCGCGTATCACTTTCGCGCAATATTTCACATATTATCAAAGTTATAAGACATTCGATAACCGCAGGAAAGGGGACTCCTTCGCGTTGTGCTTGAAAATTAATTAGTAAACTAGTAGGAATTGTCTCTTGATTGAATGTCGTAATGGCAACATAAAAAGCCGGAGTTATTATCGATAAAAAGAAACATAAAAAACGTAATATTTTTAAAAAGTTGACATTTATGTTTTTGGTATAGTCATCAGATACTGGGTTGATAAAATCTGCTAAAAAAGATGGTATTATCAAGGCATAAGGAGAAGTATCCATTAAGATAACTATTTTTCCTTCCAAGAGCGACTTCGCTATAATATCTGGACGTTCGGTCATTTTAAAAGCGGGAAAGACATTTTTCGTTTCTTTTACGAGGAATTGTTTTAATTCTCCGATATCGTTTATACCATCGATGACGATATTTTGCATTTTTTCGCGAACTTGATCGACTAACTCCTTTTCAGCAACATTGTCGATATATAAAGTACTAATTAAAGTCTTCGTAAAACGGCCAATATACGTAACTTCATTTTTTAGGTGATTAGATTTGATACGCCGTTTTATTAAACCGAGATTAATCTGATAATTTTCGGTTAGGGAATCCTTTGGTCCGAATATTGTCGGTTCGGTACTTGGAGTATCGATTGAACGAGTTATATTTGCTTTAGTTTCAATGGCAATCGCTTCATTATCAGTTAAGACGATTGTAAACCCAGTTTCTAAATATAACTTTAATTCTTTATAATTCTTTATATCTTTGACATTTGGACTGGGAAGTACTTTTTTGATATCTGTTATAATACGTTTGCTAGCTACAGCTTTTAAGATATAGTCGTTGATTTTATCTTGATCGGCTAGAGTTTCTAAATAGATTAAATGAATACCTTTTATAGGTTTGATTACGAGATCGCTAATTTCTTTATATTCTTCTTGAACTAGTTCTAAAAAATTCATTTAATCACCCGTATTATTTTAACCATAGATGATTTATTTATTCTATGTTGTTTACATTTTTTTAAATCTTCTTTATAATATAATCAGGTGAGAAAATGAAAAGAATATTGGATAATAAAGTTGTACAGGTTGGACTTATGGCTTTTTCTGTCATTGCTGCAAGTATTTTGTTTTATTTCTTTTTGTTTCGATTAGGAGATCTCTTCGGTTTTGTTAAGCATATAATTAATATTCTTATGCCATTGATTTTCGGGCTTGTTTTGGCTTACATTATGCATCCTATAGTTCATTTATTTGAACGGAGAATCTTTAGTCGTATTGAAAAGAAAAGTGTGCGTCGTAATTTGAGTATTTTATGTACTATTGTTGTGATTGTCGGACTACTAACTGCTTTAGTAAGTATCGTTATTCCCGAATTACTATTGAGTATTCAGTCATTAATTGTCAATGTTCCAAATTATGTCAAAGAATTAGAAAATGCTATTGTCGGGTGGCTTAATAACAATTCCGAATTAGAACAGTCGGTTTTAGATAATTATGATGCGATAACGGGCTATCTCATGAACGCTTTAAACAATGTCGTCTTACCATTTGTCGATAGTGCTATTAATAACTTAAGTAGTGGGGTTTTTGGAGTATTTACTTTTGTATTTAATTTTGCTGTTGGAACAGTATTTGCTGTCTATATTTTAGCTAATACGAATACTTTTGCAGCGCAAATTCGCAAGACGTTATATTCGATATTTAATGTTGAAAAAGTAAACGAATTTATCGATGAAGTGAAACATATTAATCATGTATTTGGGCAATTTATGATCGGTAAAATATGCGATTCATCAATTGTCGCTTTACTTACATTTCTATTTCTAATTATATTTGATTATCCATATGCTCTTTTGATAGCGGTAATTATCGGATGTACGGATTTGATTCCATATTTTGGACCATACATTGGAACGGTACCTAGTGCTTTACTAATCTGTCTTGTAAATCCTGTTAAAGCTATAACATTTGTCTTATTCATTATTGTATTACAACAGACAGATGGCAATTTAATTACTCCACGAATTCAAAAACAAGCTACGGGATTACCGAGTTTTTGGGTCTTATTTGCAATAACTTTATTCGGAGGATTATTTGGACTTGTCGGTTTGTTAATAGGGGTTCCATGTTTTACGATAATCTATGAATTAATCGTCGAACAAGTAAATAAACGCCTTCGCAAGAAAAATATGCCAACAGAAACTGAGTACTATACAAAAATTGACGGATTAGAGACGAAAAAAGTGAAGGCTAAACTTCAAGAATAGTTGGAATACTATTCTTTTTTTCTTATTTTTGCTATAATGTTAATAGGGTGGAAATATGAGAAGTGTTTTTGACTGTACGATAAGTGATTTAGAAGAATATTTTACTAACATTGGTGAAGCAAAATATAAAGCCCGTCAAGTATATGAATGGATTTATCGTAAACGTATATTTGATTTCGATGAAATGAGCAATTTAAAAAAAGATTTGCGTGAAAAGTTGAAAACAGACTTTTCGTGTAAGCCTTTAAAGATAGAAAAAGTCCAGAGTAGTTCTCTAACTAAAAAATATTTGTTTCGCCTCGACGATGGCAATTACATCGAAGCGGTATTGATGATTCATGATTATGGACGTAGTGTATGTGTATCTAGTCAAGTCGGATGCAATATGGGATGCCGCTTTTGTGAAAGTGGCCGTTTGAAAAAGGTTCGTAATCTCGAAAGTGGAGAAATTGTTCGTCAGTTACTAGCGATCGAAGAGGTGGATGGAAAACGAATTGATAGTGTTGTTATCATGGGAATTGGAGAACCGTTTGACAATTATGAGAATATTATGCGTTTTATCGAAATAATTAATTCACCGTATGGAATTGCTGTTGGTGCACGTCATATAACGGTTTCTACTTGTGGTTTAGTTCCTAAGATTTTAGAGTATGCAGACAATGGATTACAGACAAACTTGGCAATAAGTCTCCATGCTCCTAACAATCTTATTAGAGATGAATTAATGCCTATTAATAAAGTATATAATATCGAAAGTCTCATTAAGTCTATAGATGAGTATATAAAAAAAACTAATAGACGAGTGACAATAGAATATGTTATGCTTAATAATGTAAATGATAGTGTCGAAAATGCTAATGAATTAGCGGATTTACTTCGAGGATTAAATGTCTATGTCAATCTCATTCCTTATAACGAAACTAGTCATCTACAATTCAAAAAAAGTGATAAAACTACGATTTTAAAGTTTTATGATGCTTTAAAAAAACGTGGAATAAACGTTACAATTCGTAAAGAATTTGGGCGTAATATTGATGCAGCTTGTGGGCAATTGCGAGCTAGTGAGGTGGAAAAATGAAATCGTTTTATATTACTGATTCAGGTCGGGTTAGAAGTCATAATGAAGATTCGGTGACAATAGTAAAAAATGCTACTAGTGAGCATCTCATGATCGTTGCAGATGGAATGGGTGGACATCGAGCTGGAGAAGTCGCTTCATCGATGGTTGTAACCCAAATCGGCAAGCGTTTTCAAGAGCTTTCGACGATTGGAACAAAGTTGGACGCAGTTAATTGGTTGCGTGAAAATATAAATGAAATAAATTCGAATATTATCAAGTATTCTGAAGAACATCCGGAAGCAATGGGATTAGGGACAACTTGTGTTATGGCTCTTTTAACGAAAGAATTTTTGATGTTTGTAAACATCGGGGATTCCAGTGGATTTGTCTTTAAGAATGGCAAGCTAAAAAAAATTACTAAAGATCACACATTAGTTAATTTCTTAGTAGAGACAGGTGATTTGACAGAATCCGAGGCCTTAAATCATCCTAAGAAAAATGTCTTAATGAAAGCGTTAGGCGCTACAGATAAATGTGAACTTGATATCTTCGATGTCGACACTAATGTCGATGCTATAATGCTTTGTAGTGACGGACTTACTAATATGCTCACTAAAGAACAAATCGAAAAAGTTCTAAATGAGGAGGGATTAGCAGTCGAAGACAAGCTCATTAAATTGATAAAAAAATGTAATGTTCGTGGGGGACAAGATAATATATCAATCGCTTACTTGGTCAAAGAAAGTGGTGAAAAATAATGATAATGAAAGGACAAAAAATTAACGATCGCTATCAAATTATCAAGACAATTGGTGAAGGCGGAATGGCGAATGTTTATCTGGCTTATGATACGATACTCGACCGCAATGTTGCAGTAAAGGTATTGCGTGGAGACTTAGCAACTGATGAAAAATTCGTTCGCCGTTTCCAAAGAGAGGCTTTAAGTGCTTCGAGTCTTTCTCATCCAAATATTGTCGAAGTATATGATGTCGGCGAAGATAATGGATCATACTATATCGTCATGGAATATATCGAAGGTAAGCATCTCAAGCAACTTCTCAAAAAGCGAGGTAATCTTACTTTAACTGAAGTTGTCGATATTATGCTACAAGTTACCGATGGAATGTCAGCCGCACATGATTCTTACATTATCCATCGTGATATTAAACCACAAAATATCATGATTCTGGAAAACGGTTTGATAAAAATCACGGATTTTGGTATAGCAATGGCTTTAAATTCGACACAATTGACACAAACTAATAGTGTTATGGGTAGTGTGCATTATTTACCACCAGAACAAGCAAGTGGTAAAGGTGCTACGATTCAAAGCGATGTTTATTCGATGGGAATATTGATGTATGAGCTTTTAACGGGAACATTACCATTCCGTGGAGACAATGCTGTTGAAATAGCTCTAAAGCATATCAAGGAGCCTTTTCCAAGTATAAAGGAAAAGTTGCCAAATATTCCTCAGTCTATAGAAAATATTATCATGAAAGCGACAGCTAAAAATGTGAAGAATCGTTATGCAGATGCCAAGGAAATGCATGATGATTTGAAAACAGCGCTTTTGGACTCGCGAATAAACGAACCGAAATATGTCTTTAAGTATCCGGAAGATGAAGGAGATGGAGCGAAGAAAAAAGTAGAGACGCCTCCAGCATCGAAATCGAAGGAGAAAGTTGTAGAAAAACCGAAAAAGAAGGATGCTAAAAAAGAAGAAGCAAAGGATGATGTTGAAATTAAAGCGACAAAGATAACTGAAAAAGATTTAAAGAAAAAAGAAAATAAATTGTTGATAATTCTTGCGGCGATTTTTACGGGCTTAGTCGTCATAGTAACGACTTTAGTATTCTTGATTCCTAAGATAACCGAGGTAAAAGAAGTAACGATCCCCGATGTTACTAATATGAGTATCGTCGATGCCGAAAAGGAAATCGAAAAGTATGGACTCATCGTTGCATCAGAAAATCGCGAAGAAGCATCTTCGGAAATTGCTGAAGGTAATGTTACCAAGACAAGTCCATTAGCAGGGCAAACCGTAAAAGAAGGTACGGAAGTAACTTTGTTTGTATCTACTGGTGAAAATGGCTATGTCGTCGAAGAAGATCTCGTCGGACAAAACTATCTCGAAGTAAAAGGTGTCTTAGAAAAAATGTATAATCTATACGTCATCGTTAAACGTGTCGAAGATGATGGAAATCATAATGCCGATGAAATTCTCAGTACCGAACCGGCAGCTGGAGAGCGTTTAACCGAAGGAGATACGATAACTCTTTACATTCCAGATATGAGTACGACGTATCCAGACTTTACTGATGGAAGTTATTCATTGAGTGAAATCGAAGCATGGTGTGAAAAATATGGGGTAACGTTACTACCTGTATATAATCAGACCGATGAATATCCAGCCGGAACTATATATGATCAAAGTCAAGAAGCTGGATCGAATGTCATGAATGGTCAAACATTAAGACTTTATATTTCAGAAGAAGTTGCTGTAGAAGAAGGAACTGATGCTGACGTCGATGTTGGCATGGATGATTCTTTAGTTACTGATGATGGCGTATGAATGGACGAATAATAAGAATAATTAGTAATTTATATACCGTTTTAAGCGATAATCAGACATATGAATGTCGTGCTCGTGGTAAGTTTAAAAACGACAACATAACGCCACTTGTCGGCGATTATGTCGTCTTTGATGCGGATATGAAATATATCCTCGAAATTAAGCCACGAAAAAATGCGCTTTCTCGTCCCATGATAGCTAATGTCGATTTAGCATTAATCGTAAGCAGTTGTAAAAGGCCTTCGTTTTCGGCCTTTCTGCTCGATAAAATGCTTGCCAATATAATTTTGAATGATATTACACCGATAATTTGTTTTTCTAAGTTTGATCTTTTAGATGCGACGGAACAAAAGGAAATTAATGATATCATGACTTATTATAATTCTATTGGAATAAAAGCAATTTTAAATACAGAAATATCTGAATTAATTACTCTGATTGAAAATAAAACAGTCGTATTATGCGGGCAAACAGGAGTGGGAAAATCGACTTTGATGAATAAACTCGATTCATCATTACATTTAGCTACCGACGATATAAGCGAAGCTTTAGGACGTGGTAAACATACTACTCGTCATGTCGAATTATTCTCTTGTCATAAAGCTTTAATAGCTGACACACCAGGTTTTTCAGCATTTGATCTGGATTCATTCGATAAAAAAGACATTCGTTTTGCTTTTCCCGAATTTGACAATTCTGGCTGTCGTTTTAGCGATTGTATGCATATTAATGAACGTGATTGTGCGGTATTAAAGCAAGTGAGTGATGGTGAAATCTTGACATCGCGCTATGAAAGTTATAAGAAAATGGTGAGTTAATGAAAGTATCTGTTAGTTTTTTGAAAAGTAAATTACCACTTAAAGAGACGATTTCATCTATTATGGAAACTGATGCTGACTTTTTACATGTTGATATCATGGATGGGGTATTTGTCCCAGCAAAGAGTATGCCAATCGATGAAATTAGTGAATTGTTGCAAGATGTTGCAAAACCATTAGATATTCACTTGATGGTTGAAAATCCTCTTGAATATATTCCCAAGTTAGCAACTTTAAATACGAGGTACATTACTTTTCATAGTGAAATAAATGTCGATACATTAACTCTTGTTTCTCTTATACATCAACACGGAATTAGAGCGGGATTAGCTATAAACCCCATGACACCTATCAGCAGAATAACACCATATCTCAATTTTATAGATTATGTTCTAATTATGGGAGTAAATCCGGGACAAGGTGGTCAAGCTATTATCGATGAGACGATATCGAAAATTGTCGAACTCGATAAGATACGTAATAGTTATCAATATCATTTCTTGATTGGCTTTGATGGTGGTGTTAATTCTGAATCGATAACTAAATTAGATGGTGTTGATATTGCTGTAGCGGGTTCTTTTATCTGTATGAGTGATGACTATCAACATCAGATAGATTTGCTTAAAAAAAAATAAAGCTCGATTGAGCTTTTTTTAATGCATTATTTTTTCATATATCGTTTTGGGAGATTCTATCTTTTGCTTAGGTATATAATAAGGAACCATATGTAGATGATAATGTTTGATATGAGTTCCCCCGGAATTATTTATAAAGCGATATCCTTCCGGATTTAATTTCTCGTCCAATATAGTTTTAAGCTTTTTTACAATATGATTAATGTGAACAGCTGTTTTATCGTCCAGTTCTGTAAAGTCGACGATATGCTTTTTGGGAACTATTAAAATATGTCCGTTATTATCCGGAGTTTTATCCATGAAAACTCTCACAATTTCATCTTCAAATATTGTCAAACTAGGACTTTTATCACTAATAATTTTACAAAAAATGCAATCTTTCATATCATCACCTTTATTATTATATCAAAGAATATTCCAACTTACTAATTTAAATAGTCATCAGTAACATCAGATACATCGATGTCATTATCATCGATGATCTCCTCATAATCATCATAATCATCCGCAACCGATACTCGGACTTTCGTATCTCCGACAACTTCAACGCCCATTTGTTTTTCGATATTTAAAGTTATTTCACTTCCATTATTTGATACATCAGTTACACTAGGTTGTGATAATGAACGAACGATAATTTCACTAGTATTTGTCAACTTGGAATTCTCTTTAATCTTCACATTCATAGTATCGCTATAGGTGAATCGACGTATCATGACATTGGTTTTGGTATTGTTGTCATAAGAGTACCAAACATTAACATCATAAGAACCATTAACTATAATAGTTCCATTGTCTATTACACCACTAAACGAATGATTGATTACCCAACAACCCAAAACATTATTGACATTTTCTGTCGTATTAATCGTCTGAACTTCTTTTGTCGTCTTTTTTCCTTTGCCGATGACCGCCTTAGTAACGATCTCTTTATAATATGCCATATGACCACTCCTCAATTTAATGTATGCAAAAATAGGCAAAATGTTTAATAGAGAAGTATGTTAACCAAAAAAGGTTGACATAAAATGCTGACTATGATAATATTATTGTTAGAAAAAGGAGGGTAACTAATGGCTGTTAAATTGAGATTGAAGAGAATGGGTGCTAAACAAAAACCTTTCTATAGAATTGTTGCTGCTGATTCTCGTAGTCCTCGCGATGGTAGATTTATCGAAATTGTTGGAACTTATGATCCGACAAAGAAAGATAATAATATCACAGTTGATGAAGAAAAAATTACAAAGTGGCTCAATAATGGAGCACAGCCGACAGATACTGTAAAAAGTATTCTTTCAACAACGGGAATATGGGCTAAATATAAAAGTAATAAAAAAGAAGGAAAATAGTTATGCATAAAGAACTTATTAGTTTTACAGAAAATCTTGTTCGTTCCTTAGTGAAAGATCCGGATTTAGTAAGAGTCCAAGAGTTTCTCGGAGATGAAGAGATAATCCAATTGGAAATACTTGTTCCCGAAGATGATATGAAAGTCGTTATTGGGCGCAATGGTAAGATGGCTAATGCCTTGCGTATCTTGATACGAGCTGCTGCGTACAATATGGGAATAAATCGCGTCAGTGTCAATATTGACTCGTTTTAAAATTATGATTAAAATCGATGATGAGGACTATGTTATTTAGTATCTACATAAAGTGATTCTAGGATAGTGGAAACTAGATTGGTAAGGCTAAATAATTCCTACCTCTGAGAGATGTGTAAAATACATCTGGCTTATTGCCATTATCAAAATTAAGAAAATAAAAGGATGGTACCGTGCCCTAGGCACTCCTTGGGTATCATCCTTTTTTGATTGGAGTGCTTATTATGAAATTAAAAAATAGTTTTTTTTATACGTTAAGAGAAGATGTCAAAGATGAAGAGTCGATATCTGGAAGTTTATTAGTTAGAAGCGGAATGATCAAGAAGACTAGTACGGGAATTTATATGTTCTTACCACTTGGGCTCCGTATTATCGATAATATTAAACAGATCGTTAGAGAAGAGATGGATAAAACTGAAGCGCAAGAAATGTTGATGCCCTCTTTAATTGCGAGCGAAGTTTATGGTTCTTGTGGGAGATTAGAAGCTTTTGGTGATAGTATGTTTAAGTTAAAGGATCGTGCTAATCGCGACATGGTCTTAGGTCCAACTCACGAAGAATTATTTACAATAGCTGCGAAAAGCATGATTAGGAGTTATCGTCATATGCCTTTTACTCTTTATCAGATTGGCGATAAATTTCGCGATGAAGCTCGCCCAAGATTTGGACTTATTAGGGTTAAGGAATTCTTCATGAAAGATGCTTATTCCTTCGATAAAGATGAAGCATCTCTCGATATTTCTTATAAGAGGATTTACGATGCTTACATAAATATCTTTGATCGTATGGGAATTGATTATAAAATTGTCCGTGCCGATACCGGTGCTATGGGCGGAAGTCTATCAGAGGAATTTCAAGCTGTTACCGATATTGGGGAAGATAATCTTGTCTTATGCGACCATTGTGATTATGCTTCTAATTTAGAAGTATCAAATTATCAAATTGCTGATTGTAATGAAGACAAACAGTCGTTAGAACTGGTTAAAACTCCAGAAAGTAAGACGATTGAAGAAGTTGCAGCATATTTAAATATACCAACTTCTAAAACTGTAAAAGCGATGCTCATGAATGTCGATGGAGAACTAGTGGTGTTTTTCTTAAGAGGAGATAGAACGTTTAACGAAAGTAAGGCTTGCAAGCTTTTAAATGCTCGCGAAATAACTTTTGCATCTGATGATCTTATTGCATCTAGTAATGCCGTTCCTGGATTTACTGGACCGATTTCCTTAAATGCCAAAAAAGTTTTAGATAGCGAAATTCTTCACATGAAAAACTTTTGCGTTGGAGCAAATCGCGAAGGATACCATTATATCAATGCTAATACCGAAGATTTCGAGTATGATTTAATTGGAAATATAACTGATGCAGTAGAAGGAGATATATGTCCAAAATGTGGAGGTACTTTATATTTTAAAAGAGGAATCGAAATCGGTAATACTTTTAAATTAGGAACGAAGTATTCGGAGAAATTAAATTTAATATACTTAGACGAAAACAATACTGAAAAGTATGTTTGGATGGGATGTTACGGAATTGGTATAGGAAGAATTTTGGCGGCGATAATCGAACAAAATAATGACGAGCACGGAATGATTCTTCCGATGAATATCGCACCATATAAAGTTGCAATAGTGTTAATTAATGATTCGGATAATGCTGTTTCATATGCCAATAATCTTCATGATGAACTGGAAAAAAGAAAAATTCCGACTATTTTAGATGACCGTGATGAACGAGCAGGAGTAAAGTTTAACGATATGGACTTAATCGGCATACCAATTAGAATAACTGTTGGAAAAAAATTTAATGACGATTTACTCGAGATAAAAATTCGTAAGACTTCTGAAGTTTATGATGTTTCACCAGATAATATCATTTCCCATATTAGTGATTTAATAGAAAAAGAGACAAAATAAAAGATGTGATATCACATCTTTATTTTGTTAATGGTCTATTTTGTAGCTCGAACTTTATAACGTCATCTCCCGTAAGCATTGAATAGATGCTAGCAGCACGAAGTTCATATTCTTTTAGCAGAGAATCATAAGTACTAAATTTAGTTATAAGTGGTAGAGTAAACATCTTTTTATGAGAATTGATATATTTTTGACCATCTTCATCAAATCCTAATAACCTTAAATATTCATTATGGATCAATAGTTCTTTATCTTGCTTTTTTAAACCGATAAGAATATGGAACAACATTCGCATAATTCGATTATAGGTGTATCTTTTTGTTTTCAGTTTGCTAACCAATTCATCAAGTGAAGATACTTCCATTATAATTTTTTTTAAGCGATGTTCAATTCCCTCATCGACCGTTAAATAAGTATCGAGATTACTATCCGTAATGATTCGATATTTTAAAAGTGAAAACCACAGATCTTTATCTATCTTATTAATTTTACCTTCAGGAATATACTTTGAAATATCAAGATTGTTAGCTATTTTATTACGAATGTTTTCTGCTGATACTATAGATGTATCACTTTCTATATCGTGATAACTATTCGTCCTCTTAATGGTTTCAGGTATTATTTTCGATTGTATCTTAGTAATAGCTTTTATATAAGAAACGCCTAAGATGTCATTCGGTTCTTTTATTGAAAGATTTAAAGCTTTATTAATTGCAGTAGGATAGTTAATGCCGCTCTTAATATGTTCTTTTAAGGAATCATGAAAGGCCGGCTGTAATTGAATGGACGCTGCATCTTTTATTTTTTCGAGATCATTCGACTCACTTCCGAATATTACTCTTGTACATTTTATCGCATCTAAAAGTTCAATGGCAGCATCAGCAAAGATATCAGCAGAATTCGTTCCAAAAACTACTGGTAGCTCGATTACGATATTAGCTCCATATTTTAGAGCAAGACGCGTTTTTTCTTCCTTAGATTCGATTGAAATTATACCACGCTCGAGAAAATAGCCATTTAAAACGACGACAATTATTGCATCAGGGTATTTCCTTTTTATCTCATTTATTTGATATAAATGACCATTATGAAATGGATTATATTCTGCTATAATACCGATTACTTCCATAGACATTCCTCTTTTCCGTTTTATCTTAACATAGGATTATCAAATTAACAAATATATGTTATAATATAATTGGTGATATTATGGCAAGTAGCAATCAGTTATCGATATATTTTGTACATTCGGAAAAAATAGATTATAACGACCTCATTTATCTACCAGTTCTTCGAAGTAATTATTTATCACAACATAAATTGATATTTCCTCAAAGTGATGAAAATAAGGATATTTATTTCAAAGATCTCATGGATAAAGCTGATTTATTTGTCGTCGAACTTACAAATCCGACAATGGGATTTAATATGGAATTAAAGCATGCAGTTTTATCAAAAAAACCGATATTAGCTCTTGCACAAAGAAACGTTGGGTATGATGAAAAGTACCAAAAACTTTTAAAGAATGTAATCGGTTATAATAATGAATCGGAGTTCCGCTATTTTGTCG